>CAZOLU010000006.1:0-2027 GCA_964580485.1 uncultured Saprospiraceae bacterium
GTTTACTGATGGAATGTGCCAAACTAGCAGATCTAGCAAAGGTACATCAGGGAGAGAGGAAGGAGCAGTATGAGGCCTTGCTTGCCCTATTAACACCTGTGGCCAAGTCTTATCCAGCAGAGATGGGCTGTTTGAGTACTTCTGCGGCCATTCAATGCTTGGGCGGCTATGGATTTACAGATGAATACCTTCCTGAACTTTTCTACCGAGAAGCTCGCATTCATCCTATTCATGAAGGGACTACAGCCATTCACGGTATGGATTTATTGGGCCGCAAGATTGCTAAAGATCAGGGGGCTACGCTTAGGCTTTTAGCCGCAGAGATTGAAGGCCTGATCGAGGCGGCTGCGGCAGTGCCGCAGCTTTCGGCCGCCGCAGCGGCACTGCATCAAAACTTGCAAGCCCTGCTTGAAGTTACGATGGAGTTGAGCATGCTGGGTATGCAAGGCCAAGTTGAAGCCTTTTTAGCAGATGCCACCCTCTACCTTGAAGCCTTTGGCATTGTCGTGCTAGGCTGGCAGTGGCTCAAGCAGGGATTGGTGGCTAGTACTGCCTATGCCAAAACCCAAGCAGCCTTTTATCGCAGCAAGCTCTACACTCTTGATTATTTCTTTGATTATGAACTGCCTAAGGTGAAGGCCTTAATCGCCAGTATTCAAGGACAAACAAAGGTGACAACTAAAATGGATGCTAAATATTTTCAGTAAGAAAGTTCTAAGTTTTACTTTTTTTGTATCTTATTATTGCTTAATGATAAGTCGTGGTTCACCGAAGTAAAGAATTAACTAAGCGATTAAATATCTTAATTTTGAATAAATCAGTTATTAAACCATCTTTATGAAAGATCCATACAGCCACATTTTCTACCGCAATTGTCCTCATTTTACAGTAGGTAGAGTAGATCAATGGGGAGAACAGGGCTATCTATTTTACGAAGGTCAAGTTTATGAATATTACGAAGACCGCAAGGAGCAATATGGCAAGACCTACAACCCTATGAGCATTGAGGATTTTTTAGCCTATGCTGAGCGAAAAAACATTAAGATCCCTCAAGAGTTTATGCAGCTGCTTAGAGATGAGCAAGATAGTTAGGTCAATGCCTCTCCCTTTCGCATATAAAGTATAGTCTGAAAAATAGCTCTTGCGATTAAGAAACTCATTAAGGCGAGCCATAGCGCATGATTGCCCCAAGGGGCAATACCAAAATAGTATACTATAAAATAGCAAGCAGCCGCAAGGAGCATACTATTGCGCATGGCTTTTGTTGCCGTTAGTCCCACAAAAATGCCATCCCAAATATAGCAAGGCGTTCCTAATAGCGGAAGAACAATCACCCAAATCAAATAGGTTTTAGCTATTTGAATAACATCCAACTGATTGGTAAATAATGCCAGGAGTTGATGCCCGGTAAACATATATACCAAGCTATACAGCAATGCCAAGGCCATTCCCCACAAAAAAGAAAGTACAATAGCCTTTTTTGTCTTAGCCTGATCTTCAGCCCCTTTATACTTCCCCACCAAACTTTCGGCAGCATAGGCAAAGCCATCCACACCAAAAGACATCCAATTTAAAAACTGTAGTAAAACCGTGTTGGCCGCTAGGGTTAGTTCACCAATACTACTCGATTGACTATAAAAAAATGCAAAAGCCAAACTCAAACTCAAGGTCCTAATAAATATATCCTTATTCACATTCAAAAACCTTGAAAGTACTTGCCATTCGAGCAAGTTACGAGGGTGAAAATGCTGGAGGAGCGAACGATATTTATAAAGGAATAAGATGATTGCTACAAACAGACCTACATATTGCGCAATGACGGTTCCATAGGCTACTCCTGCGATTCCCCAATCTAGGTAGTGCACAAAATAATAACTGCTACTAATGTTGATGATGTTGATTAGAATGGTAAGGAGCAGAGGATAAATAGCATTTTGCATTCCAAAAAAACAGCCCATGAATACAATCAAACCCAAGGTAGCAGGAGCATCGAGCATTCGGATAAAGAAATACTTCCCCACCAATAG
>CAZOLU010000006.1:2037-6991 GCA_964580485.1 uncultured Saprospiraceae bacterium
TTGATCAGTGTTGATGTGAAAAAAGGGTTTAAACAATTGAAAAATGGGGTATTGTAAAAGCAGTACTAGGCTGCTGATGAGTCCTGCTACTAACAATGCCCTAAACAGAGTATGTATCATCTCCTGATGTGCTTCCTTCCCATAAGCTTGAGCTGTCATCCCAGTTGTCCCCATTCTCAAAAATCCAAAGTTCCAATAAATGAAGTTGAATAACATGGCGCTTAACCCTACTGCGGCGAGGTGTTGAGTAGATAGTTGCCCCATCAAAGCCGTATCTACAGAGCTGAGCAGAGGTACTGAAATGTTGCTAATAATGTTAGGAATCGCTAATTTTAGTATTTCTCGGTTCATGACGCAAAAGTACAAAAATTGCCCTTTTTATTTTATCTTGAATGACAAGCAGGCTTGAGATCTATTCTAAAAAAGACAATTTGCACTTAAAATCGCCAAAAGCACTCCACTTTATGAATTTTTTAGCACATCTCTACTTAACCCAAAAGCAGCCCGAGGAGGTGGTTCTAGGTAATTTTATGGCGGATGCCATCAAGGGCAAACTGGCCTTGAATCGCTACTCGCAGGCCGTACAATATGGCATTCGGATTCATCGAGAGATTGATGATTTTACGGATCAGCATGTCTTGTTTCGTAGAGGCGCGCAGCGCCTCTACCCTAGCTATGGCAAATTTGCAGGGATTGTCATGGATGTTTTTTATGATTATGTGCTGGCTAGCCATTGGAAACAATATAGCGATCAAAGCTTGTCGGATTTTGCCCAGCACTGCTATCAGGTGATTGCGAAACAAATAGATCTATTGCCCGCTAAAACCAAATATTGGTTTCAAGTCATGCAATCAGAAGACTTGCTATCGAGTTATGCCAGCATAGAGGGCATGGAAGCGGTTTTTGAGCGTATGGATCGACGAATGGGGTATATTTCGGGAATGCACAATGCTATGCAAGCCTTTCTCTTAGAGCAGACTGCTTATGAGGAAGAGTTTCATTTGTTTTTTGAAGATATACAAAGGCATCTCGATCGGCATTTCCCCTTGCTGGAATGTTGAAACGGGAAGACCAATCTAGCTCGTTTCCCCATTTCAACATTACACTCTCTAATCTGTAACTATCAGCTTTTGGGTTGACAATAGGGTACCTGATTCATGAAATACTCCTATGCTGTACAGTCCTGGTGAAAGCTCCAAATCTAGGAATAGTTGTTGTACTCCACTCCCTTCTAAAACTTGTTCATCGACCAACTGCCCCCAGTTGTTGAATAGTTGTAAGCGTCCTGTTGTTGGGAGATTTAGCTCAACATAAATTGGTCTTGAAGCCCGAACAGGATTGGGATATATTCGCATAGCCTTATGATCGACTATATTGGGGTTTCCAACTATAAAATATTGATAGCCCGTCGAACTTAGATTGCTACAAGCATTAGAATCCGTCACCTCTACGGTGTACAAACCACTTTGGGTTGGGATATGATAGGGATTGTTGGCATTGTTGATTGGAGATCCATCTACAAACCATTGGTAAGATAGAAAATCTCCAGCCACTAAACTATCTCCCAAATCCGTAATCACAGGGTTGGGTAGTGGATTGACATTAAGCGCTAAGCTAATGACCGAATCGCAGCCCAATACACTCTGTAAACTATCCACATAAATACCTGCCTGATGATAATACTGTCCTGCAAACCAGATCGAATCTCCCTGACAAATATCTACTTGGAGGCTTTGACTAGTGTTGGGCAAAACCGATAAATTCAATTCTACAATAGAATCACAACCCAAGTAACTTTGCAGTGTATCTCTATAAACTCCAGCACTATCTAGTATTCGTGCATTGAAAGTATAAGTAGCCCCATCACAGATACTAGCAGTTTCATTGGTCAAAATTCCCCCACAATCTCCTTCAAATTTGATGAGCCAATAATCTAAGCCTCCTTGAGCAGCAACAGTTTTATTCCCGGCAATACCACTAGAAGATCGCCCTCCGATCAAAAAGCCCCCATCAAGGGTAAGGATACCCGCATGCGCTATATCTCCTAAATTCGCCCCTAGGGTCTTCTGCCATTCAATATCTCCTAAGGCATCTGTTTTAACGACCCAATAGTCATCTACTCCATAGTTTCCTTCTGTTTTATTTCCAGAAATCCCAGAATTAGAGACCCCTGTAATCAGATAGCCTCCATCTAAGGCAGCACTGAGGTGTAATGCCATTTCATTTGCATTTCCCCCCTGAGCTTTTTGCCAAATGATCGCACCTGTTGTATCCAGTTTCACGGTCCAATAATCGCTAGTTCCGAAAGAAGCTACGGTTTTATCTCCAGAAATATCGCTATCCGAATAGCCGGTCAAAACATAAGTTCCATCTGTATTCACTACTAAACCATAGGGTTCTTCATCGGCATTCCCTCCTATTGCTTTTTGTCGAATGATATTCCCTAAACTATCAATTTCAACCATCCAATAATCAGATAAGCCTTGGTTGGGCTCAGTTTTGTCTCCAGAAGCATTTGAAGTGGATGTTCCAATAAGCATATAGCTCCCCCAGTTGGTGGCTTTGATTTCTGTGAGAACATCTTCCCCATCTCCACCAATAGCATTTTGCCACAGCAGATTTCCATTAGCATCTAATTTCAAAACCCAAAAGTCAGCAGGTCCTAGCAGTGCCTCTGTTTTATCCCCTGAGATACCAGAGGAAGAATAGCCCCCAACCAAAAAACCTGCGTCTGGCATTTCTACAACTGCGTAGGCAAAGTCTACACTACTTCCACCAATAGTATTTTGCCATTCCAAATTTCCTGTGCTATCCAACTTTACAATCCAAAAATCGGCTTGACCTTGGGTAGCCTCTGTTTTATCCCCTGAAATGCCTGAGTAGGAAGAACCTGCAATGATATAGCCCCCATCCGAAGTTTGCTTGATTTGTTGTAGTTCTTCTGTAGAATTTCCTCCTATGGTTTTTTGCCATTGGATATTGCCCAAAATATCGAGCTTAATGATCCAATAATCGGATAAACCTCTAGAGTTTTCCGTTTTATCTCCAGAAATATTAGAACGTGACACCCCTCCTAGAATGTAGCCTCCATCACTACAAAGATCAATAGCGTAGAGTTGGTCGTCATTAGTTCCTCCAAGAGCCAACTGCCAATCGATAGTTGGAGGAGATTGTGCCCAGGCACCTTGAACAGCAAAAGCAAGGAGTAAGAGTAGGATTGGTTTCATATTTTTTAATTTAAAGGTTCCTCTAATAATATATAACCGCACCTATTTTCGAAGCCTATGCTAATGGTGTACGGTTTTATATTCAAAAATAAAGCATTTCGCTAAAGTAATTTAAGATATAAAATTCTGCTGAAACCACCTAGAGCAAAAGAACATAATGTTATTGAACAAAGCATCTTAGTTGCTAAGCCAGCTGATAAAACCATACAGCAATTGAAACTTATAAAACCGTAGATAAAATGAAATCTGATTAACTTTCCTGAACCTTAAAAGGTACAGCTTGCGTAGTTTGATTAAAAATTGCCCCCTTAAGGGGTGATTTTTCTGACCTAGGCAAGCCCTAGTCTTTAGGCTTCGAAAATATGTACAGTTTTATATTAAAACGCAGTGAATTTTACTGCATCCAAAACTTTGATGCTGTTTTTGGAATAGCTACTTTTGCAGGATGCGCTTCCGATCTTTACTATACCTAATCATCTTGTTCCCTATCGCCTTGAGTGCACAAGATAGCTTGTGGCAGCAGCAGCTAGAGTCTGTAGAAGTTATTAGCACCCAAGAGTTGGAGGGTATGCAAGAACAAAAATTTGATGAGCGAACCCAAAGGCTTTATCAAGGTCGCTCTGTTGCTGACTTGCTTGCTCAAGAGAGTGGAGTCTTTGTTCGGCAATATGGTTCTGGACTTGCTACGGCTAGTAGTCGGGGTGGTTCTGCTTCTCATACGGCTTTTGTTTGGGAGGACATCAACATTGCCAACCCCTTGCTAGGGCAAAGTGATTTATCTTTGTTGCCTCTTGCTTTTGTAGATGAATTGCATTGGCAAGCGAGCCCCAGTGGGGCTTTGCAAGGCAATGCCGCCATAGGCGGCAGCCTCAGTCTAAAAAGCGAGACCTCTTTTAATAGCCAATGGCGAGGACAGGCCTATTTTGGTATAGGGAGTTTTGCCAGACAGAACCAACAATTTCAACTCAGCTATGGGGGCAGCAACTATGCGAGCAGTCTCCGAGTATTTTATCAGCAAGCGCAAAATAATTATCCTTATCGAGATCAAAATGCTTTGGGCAATCCCAAACCCTTGGTTCCTCAAAGTCATGCCTATCAAGAAGCTTGGGGGCTGCTACATACGCAGAAGATTCGCTGGAGATCACAGGAGTTGAGCTACAAAACTTGGTATCAGCAAAATTTTCGGGAACTGCCCCCTACCCTTTTACAAACAACTGGAGATGACGAAGAGCAATATGATGCAAGTTGGCGAAATGTATTGACTTGGCAAAGCGCTGGTAGCCGATCCATTCAACAACTCAAAGCAGCTTGGGTCTGGTCTGATTTGCAGTATCGCTCCAATGTAGTAGATTCTAGAAGCAGTACCGAACAGGCCTTGTTGCGTTGGAAATCCCATCATCTCCTTTCTTCAGCAAGAGCTGCGTGGCAGCAAGCCCTCAATTATAGAGTTGAGGGAGAATTTCAACGCGCAATTAGCAATAATTTTAGCCAGACGCCTGAACAATGGCTTGCTGCCGCAGCCTTTCAATATCAGCTTTCGGGAAAAGCAAGCCGTTTGCATCTCAGTGTTCGAGAACAATGGGTGGATGGCAATTGGTTGCGTCCAGCCCTTTCGGCTAATGGTCAATGGCAGCTTTGGCAAAATGCAGCTTGGGCACTTGCTTTACAAGCTTCTAGCGCCTACAATTATCGCTATCCTACTTTCAATGATCGATTTTGGCCCAATG
>CAZOLU010000006.1:7001-10693 GCA_964580485.1 uncultured Saprospiraceae bacterium
GATCTTCTATCGGAATACAGTTGGAGCAATGACGTACAACTCCGTCTACAACAAGAAAGTGCTAGATACTTTCTGAATGCTAAGCTTGCCGCTTATAGCAATTGGGTAGAAAACTGGATTTTGTGGACGCCAGAAAATGGACTTTGGCGACCGAGCAATCTTGCGGAGGTCTGGGCAAGAGGGACAGAAAGCAGCCTAATTTTTGGGCAAAATTGGACAACAAAGCATGGCTGGAGTTGTAATGTTCGTCATCACTGGACCATAGCTAGACGGCAAGATCAAGGATTTCAGGGCTATCAGCTGTTATATACTCCCATACATCAAGCAGCGATTGGATTGAGCTACCAATGGCAAAATCTTCAAATCCGTTATCAACAGGAATATGTGGGGAGGCGTTATCTAGACAACCTCAATCAATTAGAACTCCCCCCCTATCAGCTAGGGCAATTGGCCATTTATTATCAATATTCCTTGTCTGATTTAACACTTGATGTTCAACTGCATATCAACAATCTTTGGGGGGTTGATTATCAGGTCGTTGCTAGTCGGCCGATGCCTTTACAACAATTGGAATTAAGTATTTTGATTCGGTATTGAATTTGGAGCATATTTAACTCATGTAGCTATTTAGGTGCTTGCTAATTTTGGGAACATTCAAGGCTTTGCTGGCAGGCGTAGCGATGCGCAATAGTGCGATCTCGTCAAGTGAAGCGGACGAGAACGCAGCCCGTAGGGCCGAAGCTATGAAGCGTAGCGACCCTTTAGGTGCCCCTCCTTAAACAGTTACTACTATTTTATTTTTGTAGACTAATGGTTTTAGTAAGGATTCCCTTTTCTGTTTGTACTTGCAGTTGGTAAAATCCAGAGGGATAAGCATTTAAGTGAAGTTGCAATTGATTTATATTCTGAGTAGTTTGATACTCTAAAAGTTGTCCCAAGGCATTAAACAGTCGATAGGACTTAATTTCCGATGCAGACTCTACCTTTAAGAGATCTTGTGTTGGGTTGGGGTAGATTTTTAATAAATCGGTAGTTTCCAATACTTCGGTGGAGCTTGGGCAATTATCTAGTTCATTGATGTAGTTCCAGATATTATTATTGTATAACATAGGAACCTCTAAAGCAGATCCTGGAGCATTTCCCATTCGGATAAACACTAAATTTTGAGAAGGCACAAGATTGATCAATTGTCCATTTTTTCCAATAGCAGCAATCATATCACTAGGCGCATTAGGGTTGATGCTTCCAGGGAAGACCAATTGTGATTGAGGCACCATAAAAGAGTTTTTGCCATTCAACCACCACAAATAGCCATAAGCCTCATTCAAACTTTGGGAGCTGTTGATCATGGCGTTGAAGTAGCTACTGTCCTGCATGATGGTATCGGTATTCCAGATGCCTTGTCCCAAGATGAGGAGTCCAAACCTTGCCATAGAACGAGCATCACTAAAATAAACATTGTTGTAATCTAATGCTAGGAAAAAGCCACCCATCCCGATAGGCGCAGCAATTTTTTGATTCACATAAGTATTAAGGCTTTGCCCTACGGCCATGGCAATCACCTGATCTAGAAGGGTATAAGGGGCATTGTGGTAAGACCAGCGCGTTGTAGGATCTGCTAAGTATTGCAAGCAAGTATCTAGCGTACAATAAGGGTCTGCGACCCCATCATCCAATCCTGAGGTCATTGTGAGTTGATGCCAAATGCTGATTGCCCCTTCTTGTGCGGGGGTACAGGCGGTCCAGCCTTGTCCCAAATACTGGCTGGTCGAGTCATTGATGTTGAGGTGACCCTCTTCTTGGGCTATGCCCAGTGTAAAGGCCGTCAGGGTTTTCCCTGCGGAGGCCCAGTACCAAAGACTATCTTCGGTAAAAGTACCAAAGTATTCTTCCAAGACTATTTTACCATCTTTTAGGAGGATAAAGGCTTTGGAGTTGGATATTTCTAGATAATTGACTAGACTATCTATTCGTTCATCGCACCAACCCAAGTTGCTCGGGGCAATGGTGTCCCAGTTATTTCCTGTAGTTGGGGGAAAGTAGAGGTTTTGTTGTGCTTGGGTTTTGAAAAACAAGAAGAGTAATAACGATAGGAGTAAAAGTTGTTTCATCTAGATTGGGTTTTTGTAAAAAAGGATGAAGTTTTGACCATCTAAAAATACAAAGGTTTAATCTCCAAAAAAATATAAGTCATCCCTTAAATCTACCAAAGTGCTGCTAGCATAATTTAGTAGCTTTAAATCAACTGAGTAGTGGAGACTTTTAGACGCTAGACGTAGAGACCCAAAGACAGGACGTATATCATCTAGTCTTTGGGTCTCTACGTCTAGCATCTGGTGGTCTAGCCCAAGATGCCAAGCAAATGCAATATTAGTCTGCCCTATGGGCTCAAGATAAGGGATGACTTATGTTTCATTCTATTCATATCCAATTTATGGACGAGTAATCAACATTCTGATGCTGGTAATTTCGGTAGCAGTTTGAATTTGTACTAGATAAGTACCTGCTGCTAGATCCTCTACATTTAGAGTATAAACAGCTTGCTGCTCCATCCACATATTTCTAGAAAGCACTTGTTGTCCCACTGCATTGTAAATGTTTAGGGTAGCATCTGTATTTTCGCCCATCCACTCGAGGTTGAATTGCCCTTGGTTTGGATTAGGGAAGAGTTTAACAGCATTTTCCAGTTGAATATCTGTGGTAGCACTAATCACTGGAGTACAATCAATCACATTCACTACAACATTTGCCGTAGTAGGACAAGCCCCAGCAGTAGTGTAAGTGATTTGATAGCCCGTATTAGGCGCAGCATTACTCAAGTCAATAACCCCAGTAGCAGGATCAACCGTTAATCCAGTAGAACTAAAGGTTCCTCCAGTAGTACCTGTAATAGTAGCCGCAGGTGCAGGCGATCCCACACAGAAGGTGCTAGAATCGTAGGCAATACTTGCCACATCATCAGCACTAACGGTTACATTAAAGGTAGAACTAGTAGGACATTGTCCCTGAGTTGTATAGGTGATATCATAAGTACCTGCACTAGCTGAAGACAACATCAATTCCCCAGAGATAGGCTCAACCATCAAGCCAGCGTTATTCACAGAGAACAAACCGTTGTTGTCTCCCATAATCATTGCGGTAGGATTGGCATCAGAAAGACAATAAGTAGCTTGAGCATAACTAATATCCACTGTGTCTGCTTCGGAAATAGTAACAATAAAGGTATCAATATCTATACAAGGATTAGACAATGGCGTGGTATAAATCACAGCATGTGCTCCGACTGCAGCATTATCAATATCCAAGCCCCCTGTAACAGGATCTACATTCAAGGTGAGCGAAGCAGTAGCATAAGTTCCACCCGTAGTTCCCATGTTCATAGGCGTTGGAGTTCCATCACCGTAGCAGTAAGCTATTGAAGGATACATAATATCCGCCGTATCAGTAGATAAAATATTTAAAGTAAAGGTATCGCTAGGAGAACAAGCAGGATTAAAGGTAGAATTGTATACTACTTGATAAGTACCCACTACCGAACTATCGGCAAGGAACTCCCCAGTGATGGTATTCAAATCCAAATTACCTGTAGCTTCAGAGAAACTTCCCACTTGAGCAGGGCTAATAATCGGTGTGATCACTCCATCATTCAAACAGAAATCTGTTGCAGGATAGCTAAAAGGAGCAGGGCAACC
>CAZOLU010000006.1:10703-15363 GCA_964580485.1 uncultured Saprospiraceae bacterium
CAATGCCATATCTCCTGTAAAGCTCGTTCCTCGAGTTCCGTAAAAGCGGAATTGTACCACAGAGCCCAAATAAGGTCCTAGATTCACCGCAGCCAAGCTCCAAGGATCTGTCTCAGCTGTTTGTTGCTGACCGGAGAGCGTCCAGAGGGAAGTCCAGGTACTGCCACTATCGGTAGTAATTTCAAGCCCCATTGTTCCAATCGTAGCCCCAAACATGTGATAGTAGAATAGAATTCTCGCATCGTTGGTGGCTAGGGTCAAATCTACATAAGGTGTATACAAACTATCTACATCACCTGCACTACCACCAGAAGTCTCTAAATAGAGGTATCCAGAACCATCCTGAGCACCAGAGGGACCAGTGCTAGAAGAAGAAGTACCTCCAAACCCGTCATAAGTCCAACTTGGATTACCTATGGCAGTATTCGACCATGTTGCGGGGAATCCACCTTCAAAAGATTCCATAAGCAAGGTGTCCATGAAGGCCCCAGTTCCACAAGCTAGTGGTGATATTGGAGTAGTAAAGTTGCCTGGGCCTAACCATACACTTGTATCTCCAGCCCCACATGCCGAGCGTACGTATACATCATAATTGGTAATACTTGTCAGGCCAGTTAGTGTTGTAGGATTGGTTCCGGTATTGACTACCGTTCCAGTACCAGGTGTAAAGCCAATAGGTCCGTATTCGATCTGCCAGTTATTGGCTGTTCCATTTTCAATCCAGCTCAAATCGGCAGTAAGAGAGGTTACGTTTGTAATATTCAAAGCCGTAGGCCCAGGACAAGTAACACAAGCTTCAATCTCCACCAAGTCGAGAGAAATATCCCCTTGAAAACTAGAGCCTCCCTTAGATCCAGTAAATCGAAGGATAATATTATTCCCTACAAAAGGGCTAAGGTCTACAGAACCAAGCAGCCAAGGATCTGCCTGTGCCGTTTGTTGCTCTCCAGTGATAGAGAAGCCGTTGGTCCAAGTAGCCCCACCATTTGTAGACACATCTACGCTTAGGGTTCCAATATCTCCCCCATGCATGTGGTAGTAGAATAACAAACGAGCAGGAGCCGCTACCCCTGTAAGATCAATAGTCGGAGAAAACAACTGATCTGAAGATCCAATTCCCCCACCAGAAGTTTCTAAAAACATGTAGCCAGATCCACTAAATGCACCCGTTGGGCCAGTTCCACCTGAAGGCGTAGATCCCGCTCCATCCCAAAGCCAGCGAGGGTTGGAGGTGTTGCTGTTGCTCCACCCAGTTGGGAAGCCTCCTTCAAAATCCTCTGAGAAGATCAAGCCAGCTCCTCCAGCACTACAGCTCAAGGGAGTCAGACTGGTAGTGAAGGTTGCAGGAACAGCTGCCGTAGAAGTATCACCTACGGAACAAACAGAGCGCACATATACATCATAAGTAGTTATACCAGTTAATCCTGTAAGGTTGTAAGGATTGGAGGTAGTGGTGACGATGGTACCTGTACCTGGCGTAAATCCAGCAGGACCATATTCAATGATGTAGTTAATTGGCGAGCCACCTGCGGTCCAGCTCAAGGAAGCAGAGGCTCCAGTAATCGAACTTACCGTTAGTGCAAGAGGCGCAGGACAGGTAGGACAAACTCCAGTAGTGGTGTAGTGCACTCCTGTGAAAGGACCATTCCCAGAGGAGTATAAAGTTGCTCCCCCCGAATCAAATAATGTAAAAGACACTTCACCATTCCAAGATCCTCCTGCTAAGTAATCTAAGACTATGTTGTCACCTGGATTCACTGTTAAGGTAATCGTTTGTGTACTACCAGTTGGAAGGGTGTAATTGGTAGTTGTCGTTCCAACGGTCACCGCTAGAGTATTCCCATTCCATCCATCCCCAAAAGTATCGTCCAACTGCAAAGTGTAGGAACATTGTGCATTTGCCTGAATGACGAACAACAACAAAGCACTACTCAACAACAGCAGACTTAAATTGCGCCGACCACTGGCAATCCTATTTCGGAAGACAACCAATATAGGGTGATTAAAAACAGTAGGTATCTGTCTAACTAGCTTCATAATTTGTTTTTTTATTAACGAAATAAACCCATGATTCTATAATCCCAAGGCTAATTGAGGATCTCAAAAGCCGTTAAATACTAAATTAAATACCACAATAGGCAAAGCACCTGAATACCCAGGGGAGGCATCAAGTGCTCTAAAGATGGGTGTAGGGTGTGAAGAATAAGTTAAGAAATTTATGTTCATTGTCAAAGATGCTTGATACAAATTTAATATTTTTTTGGAGTTTTCTCGATTTATTAACCCAATATTTGGAAGGAATTCAACTTTTACTAAAAATAGCTCTGCATTGATCTAAATCATCTTAGATGTTGAGCTAGTTCATTGTTGAAAAACGATAGACCAATTATTTTTGAATTGTTAAACGTAATTTACTTAACCCACAAAAATTTTCACTATGGCAATTATCGAAAGAAGACATCATGGTCACCCTCAAAAAGCTGGATTTTGGAATGAGTTGATGAGTCAAGAACTCAATTGGCCTAATTTCTTTGGTAAAGACAAGGAATTATTTCCTGCAGTGAATATTAAAGAAACAGAAAATAGCTTTGTCATTGAATTGGGTGCTCCTGGTTATGAAAAGTCAGACTTTAAACTAGAAGTAGAAAATAATGTATTGACCATCTCTGCTGAGCGAAAGGCTGAAGAAAAAGAGGAAAAAGAAAACTACAGTCGTCGTGAATTTAGTTATCAATCTTTTCAACGCTCCTTTACCCTTTCCGACCAAGTAGATGATGATGCCATCAAAGCTAGTTATAGTAATGGTATTTTACATATTGAATTGGATAAGTTGAGTGCGGAGGAACAAAAAGTGAAGAAATCTATTGAAATTGGATAAGGTTGGAATTTAGGAATAGTTAGAGTATGAGGCTGCACCATAAAGACTGGGACTTCGCACTTTCAATGCTCTACGAAATTGTACAGAGGGGCTACTACGCAAGTGGCCCCTTTTGGTTTTCGGAAGGAGTGCGCCGATAATACATCAGCATGTAGGCCAGGACCAAAAAGAGGACTAAGAGGGTGATGACTACCCCAACACTGATGCTCGTCTTGGGAGCCCAATCCATCATGCTGGGAGCCTTTGTCAGAGCACGATCTGTTCCCCAAAACTTAAAGCTTGCCCAATAGTAAGGATGCGCATATTGACCTTTGGCCGTTTTTAGATAATCAAGTTGGCTTTGCTGCCAAGCGGAAGCCAAGGATTTTTGGGCCGCCGCTCGCTTCAAAAAAGCTTGTTGAAAAGCCTGGCTAAGGCTATCGCCCCCAGGCCATTGCTCGGCAAGCATAAACTCCCCTCCCATCAGTTGATAAAGCAATTGAAAATCTGCAAGTGTTGAAACCGAAGGATAGCCTAAATGCGCATGGCTTCCTTGTAAACAAAGCAATTGCAAGTTTTCTGAAAGCAGATTAGCCGCCCAAAGCATGAGGTCCAAACTATCCTCCCCTAAACGAAAGGCATAATGTTGATCCCAGGCTACCGTTTCCCCATCCAAAGCTAAGACCTCATAAGCTGCCCATTTGCTCGCATGGGGAATCTGATCCTGTATCTTCGAGTGCCAGCGACCAAAAATAGAACGAAGTTTAGTGTTTTTGGCATTCCCCACATATAAAAAATCTAAGGTATTCGGACTTTCCCTCTGGCGAATAACTAAGGGGTAAATACTATATTGGTAGGCAATACTGTATTTTTTAACCAAATAATTTAGATCCTCATAATTCTCCAACTCCAAGGCTTCTAAATCCTGCTGATCGATTAGGGTTTCAAAAGCCAACTCACGCAGTGGACCATCCGTCGCAAGATACAGACGCTGAATTGAACTAGAAGCTTGGGATAAAACAGGAGCCAACAATATCTGATAAGTCCCCAAAGCCGCCTGCAAATAACTTTCCCAAAGCACTTTTGGACTACGTTTGAGTTGGGTTGGAGCATACAATAAAGCTTCATAATCCCGTACCCATTGCGAAAGGTCTAGCCCATTTAGATCCAACTCATAAAAAGCAGCCGTATCCCGCTCTAAATAAAGGGCATAAAGGGCATTATCAAAATAAACATATTCTAGATAAGCATCCGCTGCCGTCATTTTGGATTGAATTGTAGAAAAAGAAGGCCGTTCAGACAAGGGTTGGTACAATAAGTCGTAATTAGGATCTTGGGCGGTAATCTTTTGTTGTAGTCGATCCAAAGCCAACTTTTTTTTCCTCCATTCTGTTTGCAGTGCTTCTGCCTCCTCTAGCTGCTTTTTTTGATAAGCTTTGTTCAGTTGTTTTTGAAGCATACGCAAGGCTACCGCCAACTCCCGTTCTTCTTGAAACAGTGCTTCGTATTGGGGCGTAAAATGCCCTCCTTTGAGCAGATTTCGGATATCCAGTAGCTTTTTATTCCAAATCACCTGAGCCAGCAGTTCCAGGTTTTGAGTGGAAGGCGCAACTTGTTGCAAATGCAGGTGAGTCGTCAATTGCCAATGAAAACTTTGAATCAGAAAGTCCTTCAAATCTTTTTTAATTGCCCCCTCTTCCATCCAAAGCTGTTCGCCCAATTGCAGTGCTGCATCTCCAAAACCGAGTGCCTTATTGAGTAAATCTGCAGAAGGTCGCTGCTCATATTGTAACAGATACAATA
>CAZOLU010000006.1:15373-16773 GCA_964580485.1 uncultured Saprospiraceae bacterium
CTGCACGCATTTTCACAGCTCCGCGGCCGCTTTGATAGATATCCGTAATCTCCTTCTTAGTCGCCAAAATCTGGCATTTTGAGGGGAAATCCGGTCCTTTTATAATGTTTGTAAGCTGAGCGATGGTCATATCAGGATTGTTCAAAAGCTCAATCAGTGCTTTTTTGGAACTAAAAATATGCTGTTGCATAAACTCCTTGAGCTGTAAGGTAGAAGTAGGAATTTCCCCCTCCTCACAAGACAGACATAAGGCTGCAAATTGAGCATCCAAATGTGGCCAAGCGGCCTCAAAAGCATACTGACGGAGATGGGTATGAAACCAAGTACCGTGCATGGCGATCAACTCCTCGCTATGCCGAATTGCAAGTTGCTGATAGATAGCAAAACTTTTTTCTAGAGCCTTTTCCGCCGTTTTATACTGGTCATAATTCAAGGCATAGCAAGCCCAAAGATGATATCCCTCGGCTAAGGGTGGAGAAGTTTCCCCATACAAAGATTTCAGCAGTGGCAACCATTTTTTCTGAAGTAGATGAAAAGCCTTTTGATGCGCTCCTTGCTGCCAATAAGAGTCGATCATCGCCTCTATAAAAGAAGCCTTCCACTGATTTTGATGCTGGTGCTTTTCGGTTAATTCCAGTCCTTTTTTGGCATATTTAAACGCAGTTTCGGGGTAATCGATAAAGAGATAGGCATGTGCAGCAATTGCCAAAGCTTCGTATTGCTCGGGATGATCGCCCCCTTGGTTCTTTCGAGATTGGTTGATATAGTCACGAGCGATATTTTTGGCACTGACATAATTCTGAAGTTCATAATTGAGGCTTGCGAGATCCAATCGAATCGCTTGTTCTAGCCCTTGGGGGGCATCCTCGATCAAATCGAGTTGATCCAGTGCTTTTTCCAGTGGGTCTAGGGCTTCCTGAGGCAATTCGGCTTGTTGCAATGCCTGGCTCCAGTTGTAGAGGCATTGGCAATGGCTGAGTGCTGAGCGGCCCTGAAAGGTTGTATAGAAAGCCTGTTCGGCTTGCTCAAATGCTTTTTGTGCTTGCAGTAGATCCTTGTTTTGCAAGCTGGCGATGGCTTGCTGGCAGAGCCCCTTGGGGCTGCTTTCCTCCTGTGCTAGCAAGCAGAATGGCAGTAATTGTATTAGAAAAAGTAAATAGCTTGTTTTCATTTCGAAAAGATAGGCCTTTTTCTACGCTTTTGCCAGTTTTTTTATTTTGATTTTTCTCCTCTCCTAGTCTTGTAAATCAGGAGCTTAGGGTTTTAGCCTAGTTGGTTTTAAATAAAAACCCCAGTTCTTTTGTTTTTTAGGAGAATTACCCTATATTTGCGAAACCTTTTTACAGCAAAGGTAGTTCATATCAAAAATGGGGGATTAGCTCAGTTGGCTAGAGCGTTTG
>CAZOLU010000006.1:16783-27191 GCA_964580485.1 uncultured Saprospiraceae bacterium
GATATGGTAATCCTCTTGCTGGCAGTCAAGAGGCCACCGGTTCGAATCCGGTATCCTCCACTTTTTTAAGCGTAGATCATGAGGATTCATGGTCTACTTTTTTTTGGGGTGGGGCTTGCAGGCTCTAAGCCACCTCCTGATAAACACTCTTCCCTCCCCCATAATAATTCGTATAAATATGCTGAAAGACGCTCACCGTCTTCAAACTCACCTCCTCATCCGTATAAAGCTCCTGAGGAAGCCAAAGCAGGTGGTCATAAATCATGCTCTTCACCTGAGCAGTGACCTGTCGGCTTTCTCGCCAGCGATCTACCTTTAGTTTTTCTGCTTTTAGTTTTTCCAGAGTCTCTTTAGCCACTTTTTTAACCGCTTTGAGGTCCTTATCTGAGAGTTGCTTTCCTTCTGTAAGAATATCCATTATAGCCAAAGTTTCTTGATCTAAGTTCTGTCGAACAGCTCGCTCTTCCTCCTTTGTTAGATCTTGAATAAAACTGCTCAGATCTTCAAAAACTTTTACCGTATCTTCCAAAGACTTCCCTTTATTGTATTTTTCAATAATTTCTTTGTAGCGTTCATAAAAATCTAAGCGCAAAGGGTTCTCTTTGAGCATCTGTTGAAGCTTCTTATCAATCGCCTTTTGAAGATTAAAAACAGTCATGTTTTTTCTAGGAGTTTTAGCAAAGGCTTCCTTCAACTTCTCAAAATCTAGTTGCCCTAACCAATTTACCTTCCAACTCTTCAATGCTATTCACATTTTCAATGACCTTATTAACTCCTAAATATTGGTGATTCTTCGCCATCAACTTAATGACCTCTCCTCCCGAATCATCATAGAGCAAAAAGTTCTCAAAAATATCCATAAATCGATGTGGCGCACAAGTACCTCTGAGCATGGTATCCAAACTCACCACGCCTTCTTCATCTTCTTCAATCCGTTTCCAATCCAAGAAAAACTTATAAGGACTTGTGACGGTTCCCACCTTGGCATCGGTTCCATTACTGAGGATGATAAAAGCATTAGTATAAAGCAAATGAGGAATGGTATCTTTATAGTCTTTCAAATTATCCTCATAAGCATTCCTAAGATCGGTATGATGAGCTTTTAATTCAAAAAAGATTAGGGGAATCCCATTGACAAACCCAATAACATCAGGTCTTCTGCTATAGAGTTCTCCAACTACTTCAAATTGCCGTACTGCAAGAAAATGATTGTCTGCATAGTCCGAAAAATTAAAGATTTTCAATTTCTCTTTTTGCAATACCCCCTCCTCATTGGTATAGCTGACCTGGACTCCATTTCTCAATAGCTGATACTTCTCTTTATTGATCCGTCCAAGCGTTCGATCCGATACCTTTTGGCTGATAATATCTATCGCTTGTTCGTAGGCCATCATCGGAAGGTCAGGGTTCAACCTTTCTAGGGCTTGTAGCAAATAACGCTTCAAAATCACTTCAGACTTTTGCTCTCTGCCCAAGAGACCATTTTCCCCAAAGCTTTCCTTCCTCCAGGCAGTAAGTACTTCCCAACCTAATTCTTCTAAAACATCTTGGGTGGCTTGTTCTATGAGTGCATCTTCGGAGTATTCGTAGGACATGGTTTTAAGCGTTATTATGAATTATAGCTTTTTCTTTTTTCACTTCTTTCTGTATTGGTTTGTCTAATAAGTCATAAAGGGGCTTTACACCGTACTTACTAATCGATTGAGCAGAGGAAAACATTACATATGTTTCATCAAAGACCTTATCTATTTGAGCTCCACCATATTTATGTAATGCACAATAATTTTCATTCGTGATTTTGATATAATTACCCTTTTCCCAGATACTCAACCCTAATTTTTCAGCATACCAAATTAACCGTTCTTGCAATGACTCTGTATTAAACGAAATAGTAACAGAACCTTCCTTCTCTTTTAGAAGCTCCTCTATGTCTTTCTGAGCCCTCATAAATTCTTTAAAAAAGATTTTAAATTCTTCTTTTCGTATAGTACGTCTCCAATCATCAAACTTATAATTTTGATAATAATAAGGAGTGACTTGCTCCCAATAATCTCCATAATACAACAATAGAATTTGCAGTTCTTTTAAAGTTTTATCATTGCCATCGAATATTCGTTTATAAGTTTCAAGAACTAGCTTTAAGTAGTCAACTGATAAATTTGGTCCGTAATCTACTAAATGCGAACTATTAACTGACCCAAGATCAGTTGCATTAAGATTGTATCTTTTACTCTCTATTTCCCAGATTAGAGATTCAATTTCAGTAGTTAACTCAGATTTTACGTTAACTAAGGCTTTGTGCTTAATGTTTTCTTCATGAATATCAGACTCAAACGCCCACACCCCATCTTTCATAATAGAGTGTATATGTTGTATTCCTTTTTTTAAAGCACGATTAGTGTTTTTATACCTCACATAAAAGATTCTTAAAACCCTAAATATTGTAGGTATATTATCCTTAGACAATTCGATATTCTTGAGGAAATGAAGAATAGACCATAAGAATGTCATTCGTCTCAATTCCTTTCTTCGACTAGAATTTTGGTAATCAGCAAACCAATTAGTACCATTAGGAGCGTCATTCAAAATTTCTGACCAAATTACATTAGATATACAGTCTTCGACCCAATCGGTAAATTCATACTTCTTAGTAAACTCCCTTATATTCGACTTATCTGAAATAAATTTTAGCCCTTGAATATATTTCTCAATTGTTTCTAAAGGATTTGTTCCTAACGCTTCTACAACAGAACGAACAGATATTTCTCGTTCGGAATAGCCATCTTCATTTAAATATAGTTCTAAACCAGCAATACAATTTAGAAAACTATCAAATCCAAAATCTGCATCTGGATTCTCTCCTTTATTCTTCCAAAATAAATCCTGCCACTCCTCCCATTTTTTACCCCATTCAATCACTTTGGATTTATCTTTTTCCAATTCAAATAACTTTGCACAAATATTCTCATTATTACTAATTGCCTTACCTCTAGCATTCATAGTAATGTATAGCTCTTCCCCTTGATTGGTATTATTTGTTTCAAAATGCCAAAACTTTATAAGTTCTGTTATAAACTTATGCTCATCTTGTCCCATTTCTTTACAATATTCATGAATTATTTTTAAACCTGAGACTATTCCTGATATTGATGGGTCTGAGGCATAAGAAGCAATAAACCATGTTTTTGTCTCCACTGTTAATAAATCGTCAATAGTTGAAGATTTATCAACCAATAAAAATAGAAAGTCTTTAGTTATATCTCGTACTCTATAATCAAAAGCAAGAGGCTCATTGTTATTTGCTTGACTAGAAAACCGGACTATTTTTTTGAACTCGTTAATATTTCCAAACTTAATAGATAAATACAACCAGGTCAAAAATAATGTTGTAAAGCGTTGCTGCCCATCAATTAGATAAGTATCTTTTGTTTCATGATATGAGCTAGAGAATGGAGGATCGTATGTATATAAAAATCCTATATCCATGATCTTATCTGCATTAAACTCTTCTTCAAGTTTTTGTAGTTGATCCATTATATTTTCAGGATCACTTTCAATTATTTCAGTCCTTCGCTTCTTTAACTCTTCTTTTTGAGCTTTTGTATACTCAAAATATTCTTTGTAAGAATCCTTAACATCCTTAAAGAACTCTGACAGTATATTATTTCTATCTAGACCCCATACATATTCTCTTTGTATTTCAGGAATAATTAAATTGTATCTTTTGACAAGTTCGCTTATGCTAAGTTGTTTTAGTTGTTTCATAGTTTTTAGGTTTATTCCTCTTCTTGAAAAAATGTAATAAGGTTTTCTTTTATTGATTTGAAATTATTTTCAATATCATCCTTACTCCAATACTCTAAATCAAAACTCTCTAATGAACTATTATCACCAAAGTTCCTCGTAAAAACATTTAATGTATGTGGATGAATAAAAACACCTTCATTTACTTTTCTAATTAGCTCAACACGTTTTTTTGCGTAAGGCTTATTTTGAATGCTCCTATTGATACTAGCATCTAACAACACTAGGTTCCCAATTGAATTTACATTGAAATAAGGGATGTATTTATCTAATTCTTTTTTTACCTCTTCATAGCCTTTCAAATCAAGCATTTTCAAAATTTTAGCACTCCGAATTTTAGACTCATTGTCAGGTAACACATACTCATTAAGATATTCTACATATCGTTCCAGTTCATCTCTTTTTTTCTCAGCAGGAACTTTAGGGAAAATATGCTCAATATCTTCTTCTCCTCTTTTAAAAGCTTGGGGAGATAAGCGCATAGATACAGACTTTTGTTTTTCTGCGTAAATAATATCTTGAAGCAGTAAAACTTTTATTAGCTCTTTTTGAGAAGGTTTATCAAAATACCAATCTTTGTTGTCAAGAATAATTTCTTCTGAATCATCTTCTTTTGGTAGAGATTGAGGCATTAAGTCATTTATTTGATCTTGAATTTCGGTCTCTTCATCAGTCTCTTTTACAAATAAACTTTTTCTAATATCAGCGATTAACCGTTTTCTAAATAATTGTCTGGTAGTATTTTCTTCAAGCCAAAAATCTACTAGCTCTTTGAAATAACTCCCTTCATCTTTTTCCCTAGAACGATGGTGAAATAGATACCCCAATAAATGATATAGTTCAGGATCGTTATACCACTCTTGCAAAATCGTTTGTAATTCTTTTATTTCTTTATAAAGTGCTATTGCTTCTTTTTTTTCAAACAAACTCAAATGAAGTATTTTCTGTTCCTCCTTTTCTGCATAAAGATGATACAGGTAATTCACTGGATAATATTCTGTATTGAATTTTATATCGCCAGTTGACGAAATACTTCCAAAAGGAGCAAAATATTCTTTAATCTCTTCTTGATTCCACCAATGGTTAATTTGATCAAGTTCCCAACCTATACGGATTCTACGTTCATTAACCTTGGATATTAAAGTTGGATCAGTAGAGAAATCACCAAATTCTTCTCTTGCAACTTTGGTAATGATAATAGCCCGAACTAAATCTGCTCCATCTAATGGAATTCGTTTAGAGTTTACATTAGCAAAAAGCTTTTCTTCTTCTGTATCTTTTAGATTGTTAATAATAAATTTAACATTATCTAAAATCTTCTTTGAGAAACGCTCTTTTGTAAATGCCTTAACTGTTTCTTCCTTCGACCTTATCCATTGGTGTATAGTCCTAGCAGTAGAAGCAATATGATATATATCCTGATAGTTGTATTCTCCATCGGTAGCATTATTAAAAGTATCCCAATCCAATTCAAAAACACTAAGACTTGCTTCTTCTTTTTTGAGTATATAATCATTAAGAAACTCATAAGTCTTTGAACGAATAGAATTCTCTGGGTAAGTCAACCTATCTTTAATCAACTCTAACTCATCTAAATAGGCTAACAATATAAATAAAGTTGTTAACCGTTGTTGTCCATCAACAACATTAAAAAAGTCATTCGCATTTTCTACGAGAGTTATACCTTGTAGGCAATAGAACTCACTATCTTTTCCCTCAAAACTATATATATCATCAAGTAGGATTTCGACCTCATTAGATGTCCACTTGTATCCTCTTTGATATTCAGGAATATTATATCCTTTCTTATTATGAGATGACAATAAACTTCGATTGCGAGTGTCCACTTTAAAAAGTTCTTCAACGCTAAAAACTAAATCCTTCATAAAAAAATTTTAAGTTATGATTATTCTTTATTATTAACTCTCCCCCATCACCAAATCCCCCGACTACTTTCCATAGACCGTAATCGCCTCATTGACATTCTTATTTTCATGACTTTTGATAAAATGAGCCGATTGTACAAACATACCGCCCGAACCACAAGCAGGATCATGGATAATCCCCTGATTGGGTTGAATGAAATTGACAATGAGATCTACCAAAGAAGGTGGGGTAAAGAACTCACCTCCTTCCTGCGCACCTGCACCCTGCATAGAGAATTTCATAAGAAAAAACTCATAAATCCGCCCAAAGACATCTCCTTTGGCATTGCGCACCGCATCGGAGTTAAATACACGTACTAAATCCCGCAACAGCTTCTCTTTGAACTCATGATAGTTTTTGGGAAGAATACCTGCCAAATCTGGATACTCCGCCTCTATTAGTCGCATCGCCTCATTGATGGCCTTGGCCAAATCTTCATCAGCTGGCAATTCGGCTAGATAGTCATATTTTGCTTTTTCAGGCAGCATGATGGCGCCTGCTCCTGCATAATCATCCTTGGTGGCTGTTCTTTGCTCACCTGTTCTTGGGTTCACCTGCAGATTTTCTTCAATCTGCTCTTTTGCGGCCTCATATCTGTTTTGTGCAAAACGCAAAAGAACCAAGCCCAACAAGGGGTCTTTGTATTCTGCTGCGGTCATGCTGGAATTTACTCTGAGGGAATCTGCGGCATCCTAAAGCTCTTTTTCTAAGGCTTTGATGTTTTCTTGTGTCATTTATTTTTCTTGTAGTTTTGCAAATAGTACGATTAGAATACGGATCCCCCCCCATCGCGCCTCTCTAGGGTTTTCGTTTTTTTTAAAAGACAGTCTTACTAAAAGTCCTCAACAGGAGTTTATTTTTAGTAGGGATGAATATACTACAACTTCAACAATCCACAAAAAAATAAATAATTTTATTGAATGCTTATAGTGTCAAAAAAAGCCCACACCACTGCGAGCTTTCCAACACTTTTTTCCATCCAATAAAAATCTAGCCCAAGCCTCTACAAATCATCATCCACATTAGCAACCGCTGGGCGCACCCCTACAAACACACTATTGTAATTGTAAGCTTTCCAGATGCCTCGATTATTTTTCCGCATGGTGATGGGGCGAGGGCTATCTGCCCCCGTAGAATGGACAAAGACTTTGATATCTCCATTAGGTTGTTGGCTATGGGGATTTTGGGAGACTTTGTATTTCAAGGTTTTGGGTAAGCGGTAGCCTTTTTTGGGGCTGGTTCCCAAAACATAACTTCTTGCGATGTATTTTTTGCCTTGCAGGTTTTTCAAATGATAATTGATGCTGTTCGGTGGCTTATAGCCCTTGTGCACATTTCCTTCGGCCAAGCAACTTCTGTCTAAAGCAATGGTTAGTGCTTTTTCCCCCAACTCTTGATCTTTGGTATAAATCAAAAGGGCCATTGTAAATACTGCCGCTCCACCTTCTGGAGTGGTCGCTACTCGATCTCGAAAAGTGATGAAATCTTCAAGGGTAGTAGGCAGTGCTTCTGCTTTGATGGTTTTTTGAGCCCATAGATTTTGGGCACTAAGAAGTACTAGCGTGGATAATAGCCATAGTTTTTTCATGGTCATTGTTGTTTATGGATTTTATAAAATATTGTAAATGTACACAAATTGCGATTCAATCAATTTTACTGAATCCTAAAGGATGCAGCTTGCGCAGTTTGATGGGAAAATCAACCCCTTAAGAGGTGATTTTCCTGACCTACGCAAGTCGTTGCCTTTAGGCTCCGAAAATATGTACAGTTTTGCATTAAATATTAACATAGGTCTAATATATCAAATATATCGCAATTTTTTAGCCTGTTTCCCCCCGTTTTTAGATGCATGGGGCTACACCCCATGGACTGGAATGCCGCACTTTCAGCGCTTTGCGAAATGGCGGGCTGAAGGCCTGCCATTCCTATCCATCGGGGCTCGTCCCGATGAAGGATTATTAAAGGCTTTGCTAGTAGGCGTAGCGATGCGGAATAGTGCGCCTGAAAGAAGCAGCCCGTAGGGCCGAAGCTATGTAGCGTAGCGACCCTTTAGGTGCCCCTCCTCAAAAAAATCAATCCTCCTAAAATAGCGGACGGAGTATTAAGCGTTTCATTCATACAAGTCCCATTCATGCACCTGAATGTCGATAAGCAAGGGGGCAGGGAGTGCTTTTCCTGACCAATTTTGGGGAGTTACCTTACGAGAGCTGGTATAGGGGATGCCTGAAGGGCTTTTTTCGTGTGCCAGGATCCTATTGGCTGCCGTAGCTAAGCTGATGATGATGTTTGCATTGTAATTGTGTTGTTCGAGCAAATGGCTTTCGGGATTTATAAAAAAATATTGTTTCGGACTATGTGTGGGGATGCTTTTGGGAAAGGTGGCGATGAGTAGGGTTTCTGATTTTTCTTCCCATTGAATCTCAGGGTGTAGGAGTAACTTGGGGATGGTAAAATAGTTCCAAAAGGCATAGTTGGCAAAATAGGCCGTGTCGAGATCATCCCAAGATCTGTAAATTGTATGGCTTTGATTAGAGCTGATGCATCCATACGCTCAGTTTGAATAGCTTTGTGCTTCCAGAGTTCTAGCAGGCCTTTAGCGGCAGAGATCAGTTCGGGATAGCTGTAAAAATCGTATTTTTGAACTGATGCAGGATCAAACTCTTTATAGTCTGCTAATCCTGTATTGGCAGCCATACTTTTCAACAAATAGGCTTCTGCTTTTTCATAATCATTGGTTTTTAAATAATAGTTATGCATACAAGTATATGAAATGAAGTAGTCGGGATCTGTTTTATTCAAAATTTGTTCTGTAAGGGCCAAGGCTTCTTCATACACTACTCTAGCTTCTTCGTATGTGGTCATAAAGATGTATAGATCTCCTAAATTCCGTAAGCTAATCAGGTAGTCAATATTATCCTTACCCATATACTTATCTATAACAGCCAGAGATTTTAGGAGATATTTTTTAGCCTCCTCATAACGTTTCATATCCGTATACAGGGTTCCTATATTATTGAATGTAATTGCATAATCGATATCCTCTTCCCCATAATTCTCTGTATAAATCTGAAGTGCTTTTTGATAATAATCATCTGCTGTTTGATGATCATCCATATCCCAATAAAGAATAGCTATGTTTTCATAAGCATAGCCCAAATGCAAGGAATTTGCTCCATATTGCTGCTCATAAAAAGCTGCTGCTATTTTATAATAGGCCATAGCTTCTTCCTTTTTGCCTATAGTACTGTATAAGCTCGCCAGGTTGGTATAAAAATCAGCAACAAGGGGAGTGCTTTTATATTGTTCTTGCGCAAGAATAGTTTTTAGCTCCATAAACATGGTTTCAGACTCCTAATATAGCCCCATTTCTAAATATAAATTTGCCAATCGCATGAGAACTAAGGCATAATCTATATGATTTGAACCATAAACCTCCCTAGCGTATCGAACAGCCTCTTTAAATGACTGACTTGCAGCGCTGTAATACCCATACTCTTGATTTATTTGCCCTAGCCATTCCATCGTATAGACATAAGGTTCTGATGTTTTACAACAATAAGCTCTGAGGGTATCTTGCATCAAATTTTTCCATGCTAATATGGCTTCATAATCATCATTGGCTCTATATTTTTGTAGTTCTGCTGTTTTTTGTATGAGATAAGTAGAGTCTATCGAAGTGTTTTGAGCCACACTCCAGCTACTTAACCCCATCAAACAAACTATGCATAATACTTGAATAAGGGAGTTCATCTTGTTCATTAAAAAAGCCATCTGATAGAGAAATTTATAAAAATTGTTAGCCACCTATTAAAAATACACCCTTTTTAGGAGATTGTAAAGGGCTGGACTTTAATGATCTTTTATTTTTTGGCTATTAAAGCCGTCCTTTGGATAAAATTTTAAATTTGGAATCTCAAGCAGCTTCCAACGATTCCCTATTCGATAAAAGCCCATTGCCAAATAATCATTCAAGAGTAGCTTAATTCGACTAATAGTCAGCCATTCCGCCCTAGTTGTTTTACCTAGAGTACTTGAATAGTTGTAAAAAAACTACTACCTTTGCAGCTCGAAATAAAAAGGGATATTCATATATCCATCAATTAAAAATTTTTGGGAGTCCTGCCCAAAACACCTTTCAATAAAAATACAAAAGCTGCATGAAAAAGTACTTTCAACTTTTCGATTTTTCCCAAAAAGTAAATTATAAAACTGAGATTCTATCTGGACTGACGGTGGCCTTAGCTTTGGTGCCCGAGGCTGTAGCTTTTGCTATGATTGCGGGATTTTCACCACTGATTGGGCTCTATGCAGCCTTTATGATAGGACTAATTACTTCTATTTTTGGTGGTAGACCGGGGATGATTTCGGGGGCTACGGGGGCAGTAGCGGTAATTTTTGGCGGATTAGTTCATGAGCTTGAGGCGATGGGCATTAGCAAGGAAGTAGAGATTTTGCCTTATGTTTTTGCTACGGTAATCCTAGCAGGGTTTATGCAGATCTTATTTGGGGTACTGAGGTTGGGTAAATTTATTCGCTTGGTTCCTCATTCGGTAATGTTTGGTTTTGTCAATGGGCTAGCTATCATCATTTTCACCGCCCAATTCAGCTCTTTTTACAAAGAAGGGAATCCTGATATGGGTTTATTGGCAACAGGGCCATTTATGGTCATGCTAGGACT
>CAZOLU010000007.1:0-4887 GCA_964580485.1 uncultured Saprospiraceae bacterium
AATTTCTCCTTCATTTATATCAAAATAAATCTCCTCAAAGATAGATTTCTTCCCATAAAAGCCTTATTTTTGTTTTGAATTTTTTTTAATCACCACATGGTATGAGGAATCCTAAAACCTAGAGATCACCTTATTACACAAAATCATTTTTATAATGCGTATAACCCAAATACCTGTATTACTTATGCTTTCTCTTATGATTGCATTTACGTTTTCTTCCTGTAACAGTGGAAGCGAAGACAAAGGAGAAATTGCTGCCTCTGGTTTCGGAGTAACTAATGTACTGAAAAAAATCCCTTCTAATGCTGCTGTTGTAGGCGTTTTGGACATGGGGCAACTGATGAAAAAAGCAGATTATGACGAGTTTGTAAAAACTCCTATGTTTCAGGATATGCTCAAAGAAATTGATGGAGAAAATGCGGAGTATGCCCGTAACATTTTACAAGACCCTCAATCTGCAGGAATTGCCACCAAAGGTAAAATGTGTATGTATATCAACATGGTTACAGAAGAGGACATCAGTGTCAACTTTTTGTTCCCTATTAGCAAGTTGAAGGACTTTGAGACTTTCGTCGAAAAAGCTGCTGAAAAAGAGGACTCTCCTTTTAAAAATGTTCAGGAAGGAGAAGGTTTCAAATACATCGAAGATGAGAAAAACGACTCTAAAATTAGTCTTGGATGGGACAAGAAAATGGTTTGCATGAGCGTAAGCAAGACTCAAAATACTACTGAAAACCTAAAGGTAGTTTTTGACACCAAGCGCAAGGAAAGTATTATGACCAACAAGAAGTTTAAAGCAGAAAAAAGTGAAGGTCATGACTTTATGCTTTGGGTAAACTCTACTCCTATTATGGAAGCGATGTTGAAAAATGATCGTTTCAAAAAAGAAGTAGAAGGCCGTCTGTTCTTTGTAGATCTGAAAGCAGAAGATTTGAAAGAGAATGTATTGACTTGGTACTACAATTTTGAGAAGGGGGAGATGAACTCTGGTATTGCCTACAATATGAATGAAAAAATTGTAGAGCGTTTTGGAATTGTATTCAAAGAAAAAATCAAGACTAACTTCCAGAGTTATTTTCCTATAGCCAACCTAATCAACTTTACCGTATTAGGATTGGATACTAAGGGAATTTTGAAAGTCATGAATGATCGCAATGTTACTGGTTTTGCCGATATGCAATTGGCTAAAGCAGGATTGAGCTCTGAGGAATTACTTATGGGCTTGAATGGAGATATAGCTATTGGTACTTATGTAGACCCCAAAGCAGAGGACCCCTCTTCTGCCCGTCAG
Source organism: uncultured Saprospiraceae bacterium (assembly GCA_964580485.1). Taxonomy (GTDB): domain Bacteria; phylum Bacteroidota; class Bacteroidia; order Chitinophagales; family Saprospiraceae; genus Saprospira. Next base: position 1,292 of record CAZOLU010000007.1, read on the forward strand.
ATTGTGATTGCTGTTGCTTTTGAAAAGCCTGAGTTGGTCGATAAACTTATCGAAGCATCTACCAAAATGGGTAATCCTATTACTCGAGAAGGGAATCGCTTGAATATGGGCCAAAATGCAATTGGTGAAGGAGGTGGATTGATCGATGGTAAGGTAGTACTCCTATCTTCTAGCCTTGCACTTTTGGATCAAATCGAAAAAGGTGGATTTAAAGGAAATGAGGCTATTGCCAAAGATCACTACAAGCGTATGACTGCTGGCTGGATGGGTTCTCATGTAAATTATTCCAGTTTAGTAGATGCCTTTGAAGGTATGGGCCCTATGATGGGTGGCGACATGGGTGAACTTGTAGAAATGTTGACCAAGTACGATCAGATGGAAGCATTTACGGCTACAGTTAGCACCGAACAAGCTGAAGCGATTCTATCGCTTAACGATAAAAAACGCAACAGCTTGAAGGTATTGACAGAGATCATGAACCAGATCTATGAAGAAGAAGGTGGCAATGGTCAAGAGCCTGTAAAAGAAGATACAGATGATGTATCTATGTAGTTATACTTCTAAAAGTTAATTTGCAGAAGGTGAGTCAGAAGGCTCACCTTTTGTTTTTAGCCCTTATCTCAAAGCTACTTGACAATTTCAGCAATTAGCGGTTGTTCAATCATCAAATTATCTGTATATTAGTACAATCAGCATATTTTTGGTAATTTGTAATATAAAACCGTACACAAATTGAAATTCAATCAATTTTGCTGAATCCTATGCCAAAGGAGTCCTTGGGATCTTTGCCTTCAGGCTTCGAAAACATGTACGGTTTCATAATTTGTGGAATACAAAAAAGAAATAAACACTTTTTTTCTCGTTCAACACAACCAAAAAGAAGACCTTAGCATCTATCCCTATAGAACAATGCCTTAAACGCATGATAGGTCAAGACACACAACAGATTTTTAACCAAATTCCACCTAACTTGACAGAAGAGGAACTCATAGCAGGATGTAAGCGAAACGATAGGCGAGCACAGCGAAAACTCTATGAAAAGTTTTCCCCAAAAATGTTTGGGGTCTGTAAGCGCTATGTAAAAACTGTAGAAAACGCTGAAGAAGTTATGGTAGAGGCTTTTTGCAAAGTCTTTAAGAAAATTGATATGTACCAAGGTAGTGGAAGCTTTGAGGGATGGATTCGCCGCATTGTGGTGAATGAAGCACTGATGTTTATTCGCAAAAAATTTCGCTTCAATGAGCATGTGGAACTAGACAAAATTCCAGTAAAAGCCGTACAAGTTAGTGTTGAAGACGAACTTTCTGCACAAGAAATCTTGGCCTTGATGGAAGAATTGCCCACAGGTTATCGTACAGTATTCAACCTCTATGTAGTAGAAGGATACAAACATCGAGAGATTGCAGAAAAGCTCGGCATTAGCATCAACACTTCCAAATCTCAACTTATCTTGGCAAAAAAACGAATGCGCGAACTGATAGAAAAATCTAGAACCATTCGCACTAGTGGTAGTGCAGGAACTTAATTCACTATAAAACTAAAATCTAATGAACCAAATTTTATTTACACACTTTAACCTTCGTACTGATCTCATTCACCAAGCTTTTGATACCATGCCCAAAGCATAATCTCAAGATTTTGATGTATTATCTAAGATTTTATCGAACCATTGTTGAAGATCAAAATAATTAAATATGATGAGTAGAGACGATTATATCTCAAAGCTCTTTATCGATAACGAACATAAGCTCGATGAAGCCCCAGCTAATGACCTTTGGGGACGGCTAGAATCCAAGCTAGATGAGGAACTCCCAGTGGAGCAACCCTCTGGTCAGAGCCAAATGAGCAAAGTCCGAGGGAGCCAAAGCCCCAAAGGCCAATCCCACATACTGATTCGCTTTGCACCTTATATGGCTGCTGCCTCAGTGCTTCTTCTTGTTGTCGCAGTAGTTGCTATTATGAATAATAACAACCCTCTAAGTCAACAAAAAGCAATGCCCTTGGCAGAAGATATGACAGGCATAGAAGAAGTGATATTAGATGAAGAACCTCAATCGATTATCAACTCGGAGGAAGAACTTGCAGAACGCTTTGAGGAAGAAGATAAAAAGCAGGCCGAAAAAATCATTCAAACCGTCAAAAAAAGTAATAGCCCTAAGGTCACCGAAAAAGTCGCAAGTATAGATGATGTCGAGCTCAAAGAATCAGAATCTAATGATGTTATTTTAATTGAGCCTGAACCTTATGCAGAGGAGGCTACTAAAGCGGCCGAAGCAGTTATTGAACTACCAGAGGAGGACTTCTCTAATAACAATAGTGTAGCGCCTAGCATCAGTAAAGAACGCCAGATGGTTCGCCCTGAGGAGTTTCGATACAATAATAATACTTATGGCGAAGATTTCAACAACCGCTCCTATGGTGTTCCCCCCAGTGCAGACCCTAGTCTTGGAGATAAACTCAAGGAGGTAGAAGAAATTGCAAAAGTTACTACAACAGATCAAAAAACCTTGGAGAAAAAAAGCTATGAAAATCGAGGCTTGAGATCTCGCAAAAAAAATAGCTCCAAGCGCAAAGCCAACAATATGCATACTCAAATCAGAATGTTTGATTGGATGCTAGGGCAGTTTCAAGACAATAGTCTAGATCAAGGGCGCTCAATTGAAACTTGGAGATTACTCAACCCCAATACCATTGAAGGAGTTGGTGTTTTGATGAAAGGTGATGACAAAATCTTTGAAGAAAAAATGCTGATTCTACATGACCCTACTCAAAATCGGGTACTACTTAAAATGTACGTAGATGAGGATAAAAATAACTTCATTACCTATTACCTTACTAATTTTGACACCGAACGTATCATCTTTGAGCAAGCAGAATATGCTCAGTATCCTAATAAGGTAATTTTTCAACGCCTTATGAATGGGTTTAGCACCATTATTCAACAAGATAATGGATTTTTGAAAGATCAACAACAACGCTATTTTGGACAACGCAATAATGTTTCCAGTGTAAGAGCTATACGCAACCTAGAACAGATGGATTAGCGCAACTTTAGCTGTTACTTAGTGGTAAATAAACAAAGACTTTCCTAATTGACTGGAAAGTCTTTGTTTATTTTTATTTGATTCTAAAGCACTTACAGGTCAAATTTAGATTTATTATAAATAAAAGCAAATAAGAAAGAACTGTTTATGGGAATAGTTGTTAAATTTGTGTTTTAGAAATGTGCAAATCAAGAGGGTTGGCACTTTGTCTATTACAATGAAGCCCACAGAAAAGCAGAATGCACAGTATTGACAAAATTTTCCAAAACCAAAAAATCTAATGGCTATAATCAAATTTACATTTGAAGATAAAAATATTCCTCCCAAAGAGGTTGAAGGTCTTTTAGGTGACACTATTTCAGAGCTAGCGGATGATCACCACATTCATATCAACCACAACTGTGGTCGAGTTTGTGCATGTAGCACCTGTCATGTATACGTTGAGCAAGGAGAAGAATACCTCAAAGAAATTAGCGATCGTGAAGAAGACTTTGTAGACCGTGCTATCAATCCTCGTATCGAATCACGCTTAGCATGCCAATGTGAAATTGT
>CAZOLU010000007.1:4897-17127 GCA_964580485.1 uncultured Saprospiraceae bacterium
GGGTGGAGATTTCTTCGGCTTCGGCCTCATAGTTGAGGATGATGCGGTGATTGAAGTATTGGTTCCTGATCAATCTAGAATTATTGGGCATGAGCATTAACCCTATTCCACACACTATATAATAATTTAAATCGCATGAGTTTTGATCTTGATTTACCTATTGAATGGAACGATTACGAAGATATTGCAATAGGTCTTTATGAAAAATTTGGTGATGATTTTACCGAATCTAAAATTTATCGTATTCGTTTTACGGACCTCATTGAATGGGTATTGGAGCTACCCAATTTTGTAGGCAAAAGAGAAGATTGTAATGAAGGGCACTTGGAGCAAATTCAAGCCAAGTGGGTGTACGAGTGGAGAGACAATCAATAAAATGCAGGATACTAGACCCTTCTAAATAGAGTAGGTTTTATACTTTCCATCTGCTCCTTTGATCTTAAAGCCCACTGGGCCTCTGCGCCCGCTTCGGCGGCCTGTGGTTCGTCTTTTTATCGCCTGATAAACGGGCCACAGGCGGCCTTCATTTTCTTTGTAAAACTGATAGCGCAACTTGGTAGGTAGGCAATCTACATTGGCTTGCTGTTTGGAACGTACAATAAAAGCCTGGCAGCCAAAACCACAAACATCTCTAGCCTCACAACGATCGCAATCGTACCAACTTTCAGGAACTTTGGCATGAAAGGCTTCCACCTTCTGCTGAAAAGCTCGCTGATACTTCTTTTTGAATGGCTTAGGATCGTGCAAGCTTCCAAGATAATATTCTTGCTCATCCCAAGTGAACCTTCCACAAGGAAGTAGATCACCCATAGGCGTAACCCCCAACACTCCAGAACCTGCGCCACAACGATGCTCATGACAGAGGGTCTTTCGCAGTTTGGGAAGTTCTTCGGGCTCGGCAAAATAGCGTAGAATTTCCATATTTAGATTTGCCTCCAACAACTCCTCCCCTTTTGTAGCAATTAGGTATTCCAAAATAGAATATTGTGCTTGAAAGACTTGTTCTGCCTCTAATGGCTCCAAATCATAACCTCTTCCTACAGGAGTAACCACATTAGCTTTGAAAGAGCGTACTTCAGCTTCTTGTACCAACCAATGACAAATCGTGGAGAAATGAGCATAGTTAGCTTCATTGATGGTCACCAAAACACCTGCTTTTACCCCTGCTTGCTGTATACGTTTGAAGTTGGCAAAAACCTTATCCTCTCCCCCACGCATAGTAGATTGTAGCATTGCAGGCCCATCCAAACTTACCCCTAATTGAATATCATATTTTTTATATAGCTCAATTTTACTAGGATTTACCCCCAACAAATTGGTTTGCATAGAGAAAGCTACCTGTTTTTGACAAGCACGCCCTTTTGCCAAGGCATATTCTGCCGCCTCTTCGTACCAACTGTTGGGCAATAAAGAAGGCTCTCCACCATGAAAAAGGAAGGTAATGTGATCTTTCTGACTATTTTCCAAAACCAAATCCGCCAACTCCTTAAAGGTCTCTACGGACATATCTTCCCCTGTCTTGGTAATATTTTCATAGCAATACAAACAGTCTAGATTGCAGCGGTGGGTAACTTTTACAATCAAGGTACTAATGTTGCGAAAACGTAGGTCAAAGTCTGTCTTGCTTTTAAATAAGTCAAACATAGGGATGGTTTTGGATGATTATAAAGCGTTTATTTAAGTTATATAACCGTTCACAAATTGAAGTTCATGAGTTTTACTGAAAACTAAAGGCTTCGAAAATATGTACGGTTTTATAATTTAAGTTACAAACTTATCCTCAAAAAATCAAGATCTCGACTGATTTAAGTAATTTTCAAGATAGCCTTTAAACACCTTTAAGCCTCTGTCGAAATTGTGATCATTATTGATAATCACATCGGCAATATCCTTAATCGGCTCAATATATTTGCGGTAGGTGGGCAGTACATGCTTTTCAAAACGATAGAGTACATCTTCCAAAGGATAGTTGCGTTCAATCTTATCTCGTCTGATTCTGCGCGCCAGAGCCGTAGATTCGCTAGAATACAAAAACACCCTAAGATCGATATGCTTGGCAATTTCAGGAAAATGAAACACAAAAATACCTTCGAGGATGAGAATCGGTGTAGGGGAAAAATACAGCTCTTTTGGACGGATATGTGGGTTGTTGAAGGTATATTCCATACGTTTTACCCCCTCTCCTGCGACCAACTTCAAGACATCTCGTTCTAATTCATCTCGATGTATGGCCGTAGGGAGATCATAGTTTTCAATGCCCTGCTCGTCTTTCTCTTGAAGATCTTTGTCCTTATAATAATTATCAGAAGATACCACACAGAGTTCTTCTGCCGAAAAATGCGCTTTCAAAGCCTTTAAAAAAGTAGATTTTCCCGATCCACTACCTCCTGTAAGCCCTATAATGAGTGGTTTTTGATGCATGTTTAGAGTATTTTGAATTGCAAATATGGAGAAATGTCTTGGGACTTTAGAATTTTTGAGCTAAAAAATAGCCCGCCCATCAATTCAATAGCTCTAAAATCTTAACATTTGTTATTGTTCTGGGGAACTAGAGCCCTTAGCTTTGGACTATTCAAACATTTAAACCGTAGAACTATGGAATTTTTTATGCATCTCAGAGCAAAAAATGAAGCACTCTTTATATTTGGTGCCATTTGTTTAGTCTTAGCTTTTATCTTTATTGGTTTTAGTTTTATTAGTGATCTGCAAGTGAAGGGGGTGAATGCCTGGTACAAACCCATCAAATTTGCTCTTTCTATTGGTATTTATGCTTGGACGATGGCATACTTTAGTAGCCATCTTGAGGGGGGACGCCACATTAGCATTTTCAATTGGGTGATTATCATCAGCCTTGGTTTTGAAATCCTCTATATTGCGATTCAGGCTGGGCGGGGGCAATTATCCCATTATAACATGAGCAGTCCCTTTTATGTTTTTTTATATGTGCTAATGGCGGTTGCAGCTACCATTGCTACCATTGCTACCGCCTATATCGGTGTACTCTTTTTCAAAAATAACTTTCCACAACTCTCCGAAACTTACCTATGGTCCATTCGATTGGGTATCCTCTTATTTGTCATTTTTTCACTCGAAGGCTTTGTTATGGGATCTAGATTGTCGCATACTATTGGAGGAGAAGATGGAGGGCCAGGACTTAAATTTTTGGGTTGGAGCACCCGCCATGGAGATCCACGGATTGCTCATTTTATAGGAATGCATGCCTTACAAGTATTGCCTCTGCTTGCGGCCTTTTTGCTAAAGGATCTTTGGATGATTATCCTGGTGAGCCTACTCTATGGGGGATTAGCATTTTATGTCCTCTATTTAGCTTTTCAAGGACAGCCCCCAAGCCTCTTAGAAAGCCCCCTTCTTTGAGGGCAGATCGCTACGCTTCTAGATGAGAAAACCCAAAGATAGGACCTATATTGTCTAGTCTTTGGGTCTAATCCACTATCTCATATTCAAAAGACCTACTAAAATTCTTCTTCTTCTTTAGGAACCATATTCCAACGAATGATAGAACCATCATTGAGTTGATCCATCACCAATCGATCTTTTTCCAAGATGATGATTCGCATATCATTCCAACCTTTAAGCCCTTCAAAAACAATAGAGTCGCCTTTGATATGGTAGTTAAAAATACGGTCTTGACCGCTAATCTCCATCTTCCACTTATTCACTTTTAGTTTCTTTCGTTTGTCTTTTTGTTTTTCTTTCATTATATAAAAATAGAGATAAGCAGGCCCCGCTATAGAGTTAAAATCAATGAATTTACCATCTTGTTCTATATTTTTAGTTTGCCAATCTATACGCATCAACTTCTTCATCGTTTTTTTCTCTTTTTTATTCATGCGGTATTCCTCCTGTGCAAAGGCAATAGAAGAGGAGAAAAGGAATAAAATGGCAAGGAGGGGAAATTTAATTAACTTTTGCATAATTCGCTTTTTAACTTTAATGAGTAACAATAGAATAAACTAATGCGTGTATACTGTTCATCTACCGCTGTCAAAATATATATTTTACTGAACTCAACAAAATTTAGTTTTGAATTCAATCTACTTTTTAATGTACAATTTCCATTCCGCTTTTTCATTGGACAACACAAGGGTACTGTCTGTCAACTCCTTAATAGCTACGGAGGGCAGTTGCTTTTCTCCTTTATAGTGAATGGAATCATTCCGTACAATATAATCCACAAATTCGGAATGGGGAGGTACTTCATAACTTTTGATCCGTTGCCCTTCTTGGGTAAACTCATATCGGGGATCTCCCATAGCTGGCCCAGAGATGGCTCTCCCCCCGGTTGTAATAGATGCAACATCCCATACCTTGTAGAGTTTGTTTAAGTCATATTGAGGGGCATCTGCCTTTGCTGTTTTTTCGGTAGTTTTACAAGCCGTGAATATAATGCATATACCAAGTAGTATGCTGTAAATTGCAGTAATTTTGCTCATCTTATGATCTGGTATTTTATTTTTTTCAGAAAAATCCTAAACTTCATAGAGTATTATGGAGCAATAAAACCATTTTTTTTGTAAAATTATTATCTTGAAAACGGTTTTTTGAATCTAAAAACTTAAACGTACTCTAAGTATTTCTAAATACCTTGCTCATCATTGTATTTAGGCTACAGCTTAGATAACTCGACAGATATATCCATTGGGAGTTGATCCAGCTCCCCTTCAGCTTATAACATCAACAATATTATGCGATCAACCAGTTTAGATCTCCGCTTTTTAGACAATCTCAGACAACGGCTAAAAATCAGCAATCGGAGATCTATTCACCTCAATGCTTTACCTGGGCGCTACCTTACTCGCTTGGACTTAGCGGCCTTAGACTTTGTTGAACAAGGTCTTGCACAAAGCTTCATCACAAAATTGCTCAGCAGCCCTAAAGCAGAAATTTCCATTCGGGTAGCACCTGAAAAAACTCAGGAAGCAGAAGTTCAAAAAGTGATGCGTCGGCTCACCTCTATGCTCATTGAAAATCAGGACCACTACGCTGAACATGGAATACAAACCTTTGGCTTGGGATTCCCTTTGCTAATCAAACGAGATCAGCAAGATCCAAGCAGGATTATCAAAGCCCCTATGTTTATCTGGTCCTTGGATATTGAGCGCAACTGGCGAAAAGCTTATGAATGGAAAATCAGTAGGTCAGAAGATTATAGTGTAGTGAGCAACCTTTCTCTAGCAGCACATCTTCTACAAGACATGAAGATTCAGCTAGCACCACTCTACGACCAGCTCATGGATGATAACCTATTGGATAAAGATGAGTTGGCCGCACTTTTATACAAACAGTTTGGTCAGCTTATTTTTGAAGCATCCCCCCAGCTCAAAGAAAATTTTAGAGCAGAACTAGATGCCCCACCACAAGCATCACTGAGTGCCAAGGAGATTCAAGAACTAGACCTAACAGAACCTCAAATTCTATGGTCTGGTGTTTTTGGTCTTTTTCGCTCCCGCAAAGAAAGTATTGCCAAAGATATTGATCAATTTATTGAAAATTTTGACGGCTTCAATGATGCCCTCAAGCATGCAGAGCAAGGCTTACAAGCCGGTCGTTCTTCATTCATGAAACATACCTTTGCCGTAGTGCCCACAGACCCTAGCCAACAACATCTGCTACATGCTTTGGGTCGAGGAGAAAACCTCATTATTCAAGGCCCTCCAGGTACAGGAAAAAGTCAGACGCTTACAGGGATTCTTACTAATGCGCTTTCTAATGGTGGTCGCTGCCTAGTGGTATGCGAAAAGAAAACAGCATTGGAAGTCCTTTACAACAACCTCAAAAAGTTGGGCTTAGCAGAATTGGCGGTGATGATTGAGGATGTTTATCGAGATCGGCGAACACTGGTAAGTTCAGTACGCAAACGCCTACAACAACAAGCTCCAAGCTACAAGCCCTCTCCAAATTTTATTAGGCTATTGCAAAGCTGCGCGATGCAGGTACAACGCCTACAAAAATACCATGAGAAGCTACTTGCTCCGATTTGTGGTAATGCGCAGTGGTCGACGGTAGTAGCTAGATGTCTCCAAAGCCAAGCAAAATATCCCAAAGAAAAAATTGAGCAGCACCTAAAAGCTCGAGATTTTAAATTCAGCCCCGAGGAGCTGGACAGTGTTTTACGAATTTTACAAGAAGGTGAGCCGCTCTTTCGAGCATTAGGAAGTCTTCAACACCCTTTTAATGCTTTTCATGAGCGATTTTTTCAAATCCCCAACACCCACCAGGTATCTACTGAGCTGAAAAAGTCCGTAGAGAACTTACTGTTTGTGATTGATGCTGCCAAAACAGATCTTTTGAGCTATCTCTACCAGTATGAGGTAATGCTTGAAGAACATTATTCTGGGGTTTTGGCTCAGAAAGCTCGTCTGGCAGATGAAGTAGTAGATATGATTGAAAATGGTTTGAAAGAAAGTAAGTTTTTCTTCAATAAAAATAAAGGTGCGTATCGTAAGTTTTTAGCAGGCTTTAGCAAAAAGTTTAAACGCTTGCAAGAGGAGAAATTGACTATTCTTAAAAACTACACCCTCCTCAAAAATCTACATGAACGCTATGAGTACTTCGACCATCAATTTATCAAGATCTCGGATATTGCCAACATCACTTTTGATGCTATAAAGAAAGATACCGCTCGTTACCAAGAAAAGATGGGCGATTGGTATGGCAAAAAAGATGCAATTATTCGAGAATATGTAAATAACCTCAAAATTGGCTTTGTTCACCCTCATGTTGATTTTAAGCAGAAAACTAAAGAAATTACACGCAATCTCGACCTCTTTGCACAAAACTTTATGAAAAGTCAAGTTTTTAAAGTGCCTTTTGGTTTTAAAAATAACATCATCCGTGAACGATTGGATAACTTGGAGGAATTGGAGGAGAACCTCAAAAAACTAAATGCCAACTTTGAGGAAGAATTTACAGCCTATCATCCCCTCAAATATTTTTGGATCAACCTAAGTTCAACACAAAAAGCTGCTTTTCAAGGCTTAGCTGCTGCAAACATCGACCACTGGTCTGGATATTTCCGTAGTTGGTATTTGCATCATTTACTAAATGCTTATGCCGATGAAAATATTCCTCAGGAAACACACTATCGCAATATAGTTCGTCATTTTAAAAAGGAAGAGCAAGACATGCGGAAAGGCTTGATTCACCATAGTTTGCATTATTGGCGAGCCAAGCAAGCTATGGCGGTAAAAGCTTTTAATCAGAAAAAAGCACCTCTAAAAGTACACAGTATTTACAATATTCGAGGGAATAGTGCTGGTAAACGCACTCCTTTACGCCAAATATTCGAGTCAGACCCCGAGCTATTCACTGCGTTTTATCCTATTTTGTTGGTCAATCCTTCGGTTTGTGCATCTATGTTGCCTTTAAAACCACATTTATTTGATGTAGTGATTTTTGATGAGGCTAGTCAGCTCCGTTTAGAAGACACTTTTAGTGCACTAATGCGAGGTAAATACAAAGTTATTTCAGGAGATAGCCAACAGATGCCGCCCTCCTCCTATTTTCAGACTGCTAAGGTTTTGGTAGAACAGGAGGAAATGATTTTAGATGATCAGCATGATCCAGAAAGTTGGGAGTTGGAAAAAGAAGCCATCAACTATCTCTCTAGTAGTGAGTCTTTGTTGGAATACAGTATTGCAGATGGACATTACAAAGAGGAGTTCCTCCAAATTCATTATCGTTCTCAACACCCCTATCTGATTGACTTTTCTAATGCTGCTTTTTATGGTAAACGACTTACGCCGATGCCTGCTCAAAAAGCCTACATCCCCATCGAATTTAATCAAGTGGATGGAGTATATGAAGATGGAATCAATAAAGCAGAAGCTACAAAGATTGTGGATCAGCTTTTGGAAATTGCTCATAATCATGATGATTTAGCCTTACCTTCAATAGGAGTTGCCTGTTTTAATTTACATCAACGCAATCATATCTTAGAAGAAATACAACAACGTGCTATTCAAGATGTGGAAGCAGCAGGTTTACTGGAAAGTTTGTTCAACGCAGGACTCTTTGTTAAAAACCTAGAAAACATACAAGGGGATGAGCGAGATATTTTACTCATTTCTACTACTTTCGGAAAAAAAGCAGATGGAAGTTTCCTTCAAAACTTTGGCCCACTGAATCGTCAGCAAGGGCATCGCCTTTTGAATGTGATTATTACCCGTGCCAAACAACAAATTAAAATCTATACCTCCATCCCTGCCGAAAACTATACACAGTATCGTCAGTTAATTGAAGAGAAAGGGAATCAAGGAAAAGGTATTTTTTATGCCTACCTTAATTATGCAAAAGCAGTGAGTGAAGCTGATGAAAAAAGCAGACAGGCTATTCTAAATTTACTTTATGATCACTGTCTTTATAAACCGCTATATTTGGCAGATACTAGTTTTGATGAAACACATAGTTTTGGAGAGCTTGTAACTGAATATTTACGGTCGGCACTCCCAGATTATCACATCAAGCAAAATGCTAGCTATGCAGGCTTCCCTATTCCTTTGCTCATATATGGTCAGGAGGAAAAAGCATCTGTAGCACTCTACTTTGACTTATTTCATGAATATGCCTCAGAGGAAGCTTATGCTTGGGACATCTTTAGAGAGAAACACTTATCTAAGATGGGCTTAGCCGTAGCTAGAGTTTGGTCTTATGCTTGGTGGCAAAACCAAGAAGCAGAAAAAAGCAGAATACTTGCTTTTGTAAAAAAACACCTGCGCTAAATGACTTGAACTCTCGAAAATAGGCCTAGGATGTAAGTTTTATGCTTGAGTTTGGGTTATTTTGCCTTGGGTTGATACTTTCGTGTACCTACTAAAAACATCAAGGCCATAGAAGCAAAAGCAATAGTCGCTGCGATGATGAGGGCAATCCCTGCCGTTAAAAGCAAAGGATTAGACATAATCAAACCCAAAATCACCCCCGCCATTCCCAAGGGTAAACCAATATACTGTATTGGGAAAAAAACAATCCCCGAAATCCCCAACCATAAAGCCCCTAGCCCTAAAGCTAAAAACCAAAGCCAGCCCATGGTTAAATCTAAGGCAAAGGTCAATAGAAAGAGTGCAATAATGCCTAAGGGGATGAAAACATACCACAACAGAACCGCAGGCCAGACGGGTCCAGCTCCATTTTTATATTCTGGAGGCATTGGCTTGGCATCTTTCTTAAACCTAAGTCTGAAGCTAGACTTAGGTTTTGGGGCTTGCTTCCCCCAAAGTCGATGTTTCCGCACTTTTTTTGTACTCCAATAATCCTCAGGGAGTACCCGTTTGGCTTCCAAGGGTTTTTGCCAAAGCAGTGCAAAAAGTAATAAAAACGAATATCTGAAAATTAGTACTGTAGATGGTTTCATGAATCTAGTATTCGATTTGGTATTGGAATGGTTAGCAGCCTCCTAGGGGTTCATATCGAATATCTAAGTTAGGTCGAACCACTCGCTGCACTTCGGGACTCATCATTTGAATATGTGTTGGGATATATAAAAACTCTATATTCTCCAATAATTTCACATGCTTTAAGTCTTGAAGGTTCTGACAAGCAGAGAAATCAGCAGAAAATAAACGCTCAAAACGCCCCAAGCCTTCAAGATTGACCACTTGCCTAGAACTAAGCATGAGATGGGTTAAAGCAGGTAGTTTGGGGAGATCCGTTAGGCGTTGAATAGCATCTGATTTTAGATTTAAACGACTCAACTCCGGCAAGAAATTTAGCGCAGCCAGATCAATCAAATGTGGTGTTTCTACCTCCAACAAATGCAGCTTTCGGCAGTTTTTAATAATTTTGAAGTCGAAAGAATCTACTTTATTGAGGTGTAAAGCTCTCAATTGCTGCAATTGGCTCAAATGCTCCAAAGCAGTAATCTTAGTAGCTTGTAGATCCAGCTCTTCTAAAGCAGGTAAAGTTCGTAAAATAGTGCCATTAAAGCTGTTGTTTTCGGTTGAAATCAGGAGGTGTCTAAGCTGCCGAGCTTCGGCCAACACTCGCATATATTCAATCGCATCTGCATGCAATAGACAATATTTCAATTTATTTAGCTTCGTAAGTGGCCGCAAGTCTAACTCCGATTGCTCTGCCTTGATACTCAGGTGCTCTAGATTGTACAATGCGTTCAGCCCACTCAAGCTACGCAAATCAGGTATTTTGACAATTAGTTTTTTGAGCTGAAGTGTAGAGCGCAATGGATCAAAATTATCTAGCTGATCGGCCTCTAGATAAAGTGCCTCTAATTGAGACAGGGCTTTAACAGGATTAAGATCAAGAGTAGCCCCCACTTTTAGGCTAATATCCAACCAACGCAAGTTGCTCAACGCTTCCAAGCCCTGCAAGGATTCTAGATCAGTATGGTTGAGCGATAAAATTTTCAAATTTTTGAGCTGCGCCAAAGGTCGCAGATCTCTTATTTTCAAATAATTGCAAGACAACTCTTCCAACTCACTAAGCTGGCTAACCCCATTGAGATCCTGTAAGTTAGCCCCATAAAAAGGCCCACTTCCACATTTATCATTACAATCTAAATCTAGCCTTTTAAGTGTTTTGATGTATTTGAGCTGTGCATTAGTTGGAGCTTCCCGCAAAAACTCTACGGGCCGCTTCAAAATCACCTCACTAAAAAAATCTTTCCAACTTTGGCTAAGGCCATTCCACCAGTTTCTAAGTGCTTGTCCTTCCTGAGTTGAGACTTCAAGTGCCTCCCAAGGGTTAGTTACAACGACAGGAGTAGTATTGCTAGAATCTGATGGGTCTAAAAGGTTAAAATCGGGATTGTTAATACCACCAGGCGTATTAGGCTGAGGAGTATTGCCTACCTGAGCAGGTTTTAGACCACCACCATACACCCATCCCGTTTCATTTTTAGCCGTTCTAACTTCCAGCCAATAATGCGCTTCATTCTTACCTCGCAGTTTTACCTTTTCACGCTTACGACTCCGATACCCTGTAAAGAAAACCTCCTCCTTTGCCCTGAGCTTAGTTATTACCTTAGATTGTAAATTGCCCTCCGTTCGGATGCGCAGTTGATCTACCCAAGCTGCATAAGCAGGCATAGGAGCTGTACGGGATAGTTGTTTTTCGTGAACCCAGGCCTGTTGGTCTGATTGAGTTTGTATCTTTACCCAAGCCCCTTCCATAAGTGTTCCATTAACATCAATACTTGCTTTTTCCTCCGACATTTCATTCAACGCATATACCATTTCCCCATACATCAACATATCGACCCCTTCACTACTAATAGAAGGAAATGCTCGTAGTACTACATTTTTATCAATAACATAAAAACTTTCTTGTGCAAGAAGTGGACTTAGCAGCAAGCTCAAAAATAAAAAGATAAGATTATGTTTTAACATAAAAATTCTTTGTAGGTCATTTAATTATAACTCCAAAAATAAACTTTATTAGGGCCTGATTAGAACTATAAAATCTGTTCTGCCATAATATACTCAAATGAAGATAGTAAAAATATATGAGTTCCTTCTTTTTTTTACTCAAAACCTTGTTAGAAGGGCTATTTCAGGATATTCAACTTTTCTTATTCAGAACAAAAAGAACTAGGTATTAACAAAGAGCTAAACCTTAATTCATTAAGCTCATAAAAATCTGAAAATCAAATTTATAAATATAAAAAACAAAGGTTACAACTTTAATTAACTCAAAAATTTTATTTGATAGAATCTGATATTTTCTCGATCATTGTATCATTAAAGTTCTGATGATCATACCTCAGTTGGGTTGAAATAAAATGGTTCCTAATCTATTTTAAACAACCAAAATTCTACCATGGATTGAACCCCATTCAAAAAATGGATAGTGTTAAGTTTCTTAACCGGATAGTAAAATATGCTATTCGGTTTTTTTTATTTTATGCTCCAGCCATCTCCAATAATCAAAATCTACCATTTCCATTTTTTCGTAAGGATCATCTAATAATCGACTAATATGGTCATACAGTAAAGCAAGTTGTTCCAACTGCCGATTAGAACCCGCCAAATACGCACTTGCCTTCCTCAAGCCCTTGCAAAGTTCTTGCTCTAAGCGAAAAGGTGCATCTATCTTTTTGATAAAATGCTCCAATTTATCAATTTGATAGGGCAAAAATCGATAATTCTCTAAATCAAAATGAAGAATTACACTTAGTAAAAGGGCTTTACGATAATCCCAAGCCATAAAACTACTATCCCCCATATTCAAAATGTGGTAGTTGAAATCCATAGCTC
>CAZOLU010000007.1:17137-23642 GCA_964580485.1 uncultured Saprospiraceae bacterium
GGCTTTACTCAAGGTATGGTAAATATCAAAATAAAGATCATGAGAGCGACTTAGTTTGCGAGCCATAGCTATGGTATCGGGCATCGCAGCCATTTCTGTTAGTAATTCACTTGCCTTTGCTTGAATTTGCGCTTTATTGAAATGCTGACTAGCATAATGCAACTCCTTTGCATAGGAAGCCAACACACTAAAATAGACTTCCACATGTAGTTTTTCTTTCGATCTATATTTTTCAGGAATAGATCGAATTTCTTCGGCTAAATTCTTAATTTGTTGGGGTGCATCCTCCGTATCTACATAAAGATAGGTTTCCATCTTCGTTAATAAATTAGTGCAATAGATCGTTACAGATAGCTCCTGCTTGATATCTACAGGAGGTAAGCTCTCAATCACCCGATCCATAAGCTCATGCAACTCATCAAACTTTTTGAGATAACAAGTTAAGTGGAATCTTATTCTAAGTGCATTGTATTGACTATAAGGACGAAGATATACCGCCCCCTCTTGCAATAAAGGATGTTCCAGAAACTTTTTGATGGGTTTTACTAAACCTGGATTTCGAGGACAATGCTTATCGTTTCGTAGATAATTCCCTTGAGCAATAAGCTGAGAAATCTTGTTCTTTTCATCCAACTTTTCTAAGGTCTCGGTATAATCGCCTATCAAATTTTCAATATGCGCCTGCTGTGCATCCCGAGCAAGTACTTGATATACCAAGAGTTTTTCAAAGGTTAATAGATTGATTCGATAATGCTCCAAGCGACCATAAGGATCATTATCTAGCATTTTATTAGTCTTATCGATAAGCTGCTGAGCTGCTTTAGACAAGCCTTTAATCCATAAAATATGAATGGTTTGTAAAGTATTTAATATCTCGATTTCTTTAAATGATTTACTATGATAGGCTGTTAAGCTATCTAAAATCATATTATACAAATTAACTTTCTCTACAGAGTATCGGTTCTTCTTATACTTTTTCCCTAATTTCTGCAATACTTTTTGTTCATCATATTGGTCCTGCTTGGAAAGTGCGTCAAAAATTTTGATCTTGAGAGAATCAGCACTGTCCGAAAAACGACGAGCATATAATTTAAAATAACGCTTTTCAGACTTAGAGAGCGCATTAATGAGTTGATATAATTTATCAGCCATAAGGGGAGGAATTTATACAGGGATAAAAGAATTATTTTAAGATATAAAATATTGAGAAAACGCGTGTAGATAGGGCTAGCTTAAATACTATGACATTTTGCTGAAGCTATAAATCATGTGTTAATAGATATTCATTGAATGACACAAAATCTATAAATAAAATTATGAATGAGTAAATTGTTTTAAAGTATGAGAACTAAGCTTTATCTAAAATCGACAATTAGAGGAAATCTCAATCGCTCAAGAGTTGAGTGCTCAACTGCTTAAAGTAAGCCACGGATTTTAACATTCGACTACCATACCAGGAAAACAGTTCTCCATCTACCAGCAGGACTTCTGCCTTGGGGCAAAGCTCTTTGAAGTATGCGATATGCTTATTTTTGAAGGGGTAGGGTTCGGAAGAAAGAAAAATGCAATCAGGCTCTAGTGCTTGAAGTGTAGCTGCATCAATCTCTGGGTAGCGGTGCTGATTTTCAAGGGCGTTGCGAAAGCCTGCGGCTTGGAGCATTTGGTGGATGAAGGTGCCGCTTGCGGCAGCCATCATAGGCTTTTGCCAAATTAGGTACAGCACAGATAGGGGTTTAGCTGGGTATTGAAGTTGCTCAAAATCAGCCTTCAATTGATGCACAAGTTTTATGGCTTCATCACTTCTTTGCAGCAACTCCCCTATTTTCAACATCATGTCAAAAGCATCAGCAATCGTAACAATATCAGACATCCAAACAGGATACTTTTTTTCTAAAGCCTCAATCATTTCCTTTTCATTTTCCTCTTTATTACCGATGATTAAATCTGGCTGAAGTGCTTCTATCCGATCAAAATGTACCTTTTTAGTTCCACCAACTCTTGTTTTAGATTGAAACCAGCTTTTGGGGTGGATACAAAATTTGGTAATGCCAACAACTGCTTGCTCCAAACCTAGATCATAGAGTAATTCTGTCTGAGAAGGAACTAAAGAAATAATGCGTTTTGGGGCTTGGTAGAGTTGAATCTTCCTCCCCATTTGATCAATACACTCCAAGGGATTTATAGTTTTAATGCGTTTTTCAAAAAATTGCCATTCATTTCGATCACTTCACCTACTTGCATGTTCCCAAGACTTAGATCTTCTATTTGTACACGCACTAGGCGTAGAGTTGGATAACCTACTTTTGCCGTCATCTTTCGCACCTGTCGATTTTTTCCCTCCTGTAAGGTTAAAGCCAGCCAAGTAGTGGGAATATTTGCACGAAAGCGCACTGGAGGCACCCGTTCAGGTAAAGAAGGGACTTCATTCAATAGCTCAACTTTGGCTGCGAGGGTTTTATACTTTTTTTTGGATGGTAATTTAATTTCAACTCCTGCTCTTAAAGCCTCCAATGCCTCTTGGCTTGGAATACCCTCCACCTCTACCCAATAGCAGCGCTGATGTTTATATTGGGGATCTAAAAGACGATGGTTCAAGGTTTTGTCATTACTCAAAATGAGTAAGCCTTCACTATCCTTATCCAAACGTCCAATAGGATAGACATCCCTTTCAAAATAATAATCTAAATCCTTCAAGGTCAGATGCTTGTCACTTTCTTTTTTAAACTGACTCAGCATTTGATAAGGCTTATACACTACATAATATTTCTTTTCCATAGACAACTTTATTTACAGCCCAACAATATACAAAATTTTTACATAAAGCTTTGATTTTTGACAAAGGCTCTAATCTAAGTGAAAATAATTCAAATAAAAGCTTATCTTCGTTCGATATTTTTTTTGTGCATTTGGCTAGTTCTCCATTCTTTAATTTTTGGCATTTGTACAAAGCATTAAATTATTAGTTTTGAAACTAGCTATTAAATAGGAGCCGTAACGACTATGAAACTGTCACAATTTAACTTTGATTTACCTGCTGATCTCATTGCACAATATCCTGCCGAAAACCGAGATGGGTCACGGATGATGGTAGTAAATCGTGCTGAAGGAACTATTGAACATAAGATGTTTCGAGACATCATTAACTATTTTGATGATGGGGATGTCTTCATTGTGAATAATACAAAAGTATTTCCTGCCCGTTTGTACGGACAAAAAGAAAAAACTGGTGCCAAAATCGAAGTGTTCTTGCTACGTGAGCTGAATGAGCAACAACGGCTTTGGGATGTACTGGTAGATCCTGCCCGTAAAATTCGAGTAGGCAATAAACTCTACTTTAATGATGAGGATGGCGTTGAAATCCTGGTAGCTGAGGTAGTAGACAACACCACCTCTAGAGGCCGTACCATCCGTTTTCTATACGATGGGTCTGACGAAGAGTTCAAAGCACATCTCAACCGTTTGGGGCAAACCCCTCTACCCAAATACATCAAGCGCGAAAGCGAAGAACTAGATAGAGAGCGCTACCAAACGGTCTATGCCAAAGAGGTAGGAGCCGTAGCAGCACCTACTGCTGGCTTGCACCTTAGCCATGAAGTCATCAAAAGGCTGGAGCTAAAAGGGGTGGATTTTGCAGAGCTCACCTTGCATGTAGGGTTGGGAACTTTCCGCAATATCGAAGTAGAGGATCTATCCAAGCATAAAATGGATGCAGAGTATTTTCGAATTACTTCTGGGATTTGCGAAACAGTCAATAGAGCAATCAAAGAGGATAAAAAACGCTGTGCTATTGGTACTACAAGTATGCGAGCGATTGAATCCGCAGTTTCGGCAACTTCTACGCTCAAACCTGCAGAAGGCTGGACCAACAAATTCATTTATCCGCCTTATGATTTTAGTATCGCCAATGCTATGGTTACCAATTTTCACCTCCCCAAATCTAGTTTGGTGATTATGATTTGTGCTTTTGGAGGCTATGATTTGATTATGGAAGCTTATGAGCAGGCTGTAAAAGAACAATATCGTTTTTATAGCTATGGTGATGCGATGTTGATTTTGTAATAAACACCTTAGTATACAAATGTAAAGACTGCAAACGTTCTTAGGAGAAGTTTGCAGTCTTTTATATTTATTTTAGCGTAGTAGCTTTTGGCTCAATGCAGCACCAAAACTCCCTAGATCTTTTTGGTGGAGGAAAGAGCTTTTGTGTAGATAATAGATACTTGGCTAAGGCGAGTGCTATTATTCTAAATAACGCCGTTCATTGCCTTTCACAGAGCGAATCCCTGTTCCTGCAACAATCCCTCCGCCCAAGAGTAAAAAGCCCGTAATTCCACCTGTAAAGATCGCAGCCACAGCACAAGCTAAGAAAGCAATCCCTTCTACCGTTAGCCCTAATTTACCACGAAAACGATATTCTGCAGCAGCTTTAAGTGGTACTATTGCAAAGTAACCCACGACAGCCGCCATTGCCCAAAATACGATAGTTGCAAGCATATTTGATTTTATTTATAAGATGTTTGAATTGAAGTTATTCAGTTGAGAGCATGTTTAAATTTTCATCTACTGACTATAAGTACCTAAAAATTTAAACCTGCTCTGAATCAAAGGTTTTAAAATACTAAATATCTTTAAAAGATAAAAATTAACGGCCGATTATCGTGTAATTCCTACGGCTTGTGCATCCAGCAAAAGCCCTTTCTGATCACTCAGTTTCAACCAGTAAACGCCAGCAGCTAGGTCTTGCAGCGCCAAGCGCTGCTCAAACTCGCCAGCATTGGCCTGAAAATGCGTTTGCTGTACCTGTTTTCCTTGCATGTCGAACAACTCCACACAAAACATTTGTTCATTGCGATTGGTTTGTCCTCTCAAGATTAAATAATCACTTGCCGGATTCGGAAACAACTCTAAGGTAGTAATTTTAGCAGCTTCTACCCTAGTCCCCGTTACCCACTCAGGTAGTGTACCATTAGCAAAAGCATACTCCCCCTTAGCAATAGAATCTATACGAACCAAGCCTTGCCCATCTGTACTGTTAAAAAGCGTAAGTTTGGTATAATGGGGGTATTCTCTCCAGTCCTGATTAGGTCCTTGACGGAATACTAAAACCAGGCTATCTTCTGTAGTTCCCACCAAATCTGCATCCAATTGAGGGATATTACTCCCATTATAATCTAAACGCAATACTCCATCTAAGCTTTGGTCAAAATTACCACTCACCCGCCAATAATGTGTAGAGGAGATCTGTGCTCCATTAGGATTGTTGATAATAGGATCAGGAGCTACCCAGAAATGCTCCACTGCAATCATAGCCGAATCTCCAATACTATTCACATTCAAACCTACATTTGTAAAGCCTAGAGATGCCGAAGGAATTGGACCAGCAATCTTTTCCTCATGATAAAGTTGCGCCAAGTTCAGGTGTTGTGTGGCATTAACAATATAATTATCCGGATAAAAAGGAAGCAGCACAACTACGGTATCTAACGCACCAGAAACCACCACCAATCGATCTTCCTTATTCCAATTGGCATCCATAAAAGTAATTTCTAAGGGTACTTCTTGGTGAAAATTGTTCGCTGCTCTTAGTTTTTGTTCTACAACAAGCTCTACCTCATAAGTCCCCCCCACATTTTCTACCTCTAAATGATTGATTTCATAAGCGGCAAAGCCAGGCTGAAAAATCCAAGCATCAAAAAAAGGATCCATATCCAGACCAGTTGCAGCCTCTAGCGCATCACGATATTGCGCAGCATCCATCGACGCATAAGGAAAATTGGAGAGTACCGCCTGTTGCCCTACTCTAAAGAGGGAATCTCCCATATAGCTGCGCATATTGTGCAAAGCAGTCGCTCCCTTTTCATAAGAATGCATACCATATACGTGCTGAAAAGGAATATTGGAAAGCGGATGGAAACCATTATCTTCAAAATGTGCGCGGCGCAGCACCTCATATTGGTTGCTCTTGACTTGATCGATAAAAGCCTCATGCCCTTGTAGATACTCCGTAAAGAGATGAGAAGCATATTCTGCATTCCCCTCTTTGATCCACATATCTCGGGCAGTTCGCATCGTGACCACATTTCCCCACCAACAATGCGCCAACTCATGCGACATTAGTCGATCATGCACCGTACTACTACCTCCAACGGCAATACTTCGAGGATAAGCTATATTGGTAGTATGCTCCATTGCTCCTTGAGGAGTAGCAATAAAGCCCACACGCTCCCACAAATTGGTGTAGGAACCATACCAATACTCCATAGCATCAATAGCATCTCCCAACTCTGCAAAAGTATTGAACATTGCAGTAGTGTCGTTTGGTCTTGCTACCAATTGTACAGGTACATTTCCATAAGCCCCCGTATGAATGTAGTCCACCTGAGCATAATCGGATACTGCTACGGCTGTAATATAAGTTGTAACGGGTTCACTGATTCGATATTGCCTCAGGATCGTATCTCCCGAAATCAAGGTTTCTCCTAAGAATGTACCAATCCCATAGGCT
>CAZOLU010000007.1:23652-25358 GCA_964580485.1 uncultured Saprospiraceae bacterium
AGGCTCTATTGGGTAGGCGAGTGTAGATATTCATACCCAAGGTCGCACGCTCTACAAAATTATCGAAACAAGGAAACCAGCTTCTCCCCATGTTGTAGGGATTAGAGTTGAGCCCAATGCCTAAATTATAAGCATAGCCCCCATCAAATTTAAAGCCTCCCCAACTAGGATCAGGAGTTGGAGTGCCTTGATAATATACCGTAATCGTATGAGTATCACCTAGCATTAAGGTACTCGGGAAGTTCACTTGAAGCAGAAGACTATCATAGTTGTAACTTAACGTAGTTTGATTCCAAACGATAGAATCTAACTGCATATCTAGCAAATCCAATGCTAAGCTATTCTGATTCGGCATCAAAGCTTGAAACTGAATCTGACAGTGCCCTTTTATTCTTCGATTGGCAAAATCCATCACCTCTAGGGTAATATCAAAGTCTAAAATATCAAAGGTATCACTTCTTTCAGCAGAAGCCATCAACTGCATCTTTTGCTCAGCACTCAAGGCTGCCGTCTGCATCCGATGTTGGCGGTATTGCTGTCTCCAATACCCAGGTTGTGCACTCACAGCAATGCTATGCGCTACAAAAACTAAGACAAATAGCTGTTTAATTAAATTCATTTTGATGATTTGGTTTTTGGTAAAACATTCTCTAAGATAAAGATTATATCTCAAAAAGTCCAGATCTCCTATCAGTTCTCTAAACTTTTCTTGACTTGACTTATTTTATAAGAAGTATTTCTTAATTTTAATCGCTTGTTGATTTCGAAACATTTTAGAAAGCACAAGTATCACTTCAACTTAAATTTATGTTTGATACTAAAAATTGGTTCAGTAAATCTAAATACGCTGACATAAGCATTCCCAAACCTATGGTGCAAGGTGGGTTTGTTCTAACTATTGCGATGCTGATGATGCTTGGAGGCTTTGTGATGGAAGGAGACGACTGGCCTTGGACCGTCGCTGGAGCCTTGTTGCTACTTTTCACCGTTTTCAACAATGCCTTGGGTATCTTTGCCAATAAATTTAGCATCTACTTTCAATATTCGGCGTATACCTTCATGGGGCTGATGCTCATTTTAGGCCTTACGGCCTTTGGAATTTCAGGAAAAAGTATCTTTGCTGGCAAGGGAGAAAACCAAACGATCTTCTTGGTACTAATTTTGGCGCACTTTTCGTTGTTAGCAATAGCATTTATGATACGCAACGTAGCAGACTTCCTCAAAACCCGTGATGAGGAGATGCAGAAAAAAGGTCGATTATGATATTTAAAACATTTCAAGTTTCTTATTTTACATTATTTTTCTCCATTAGTTTTTCCTTCCTGTTTCTTCTTCCTTTTAGTAGTTATGGGCAATTTGAAGATGAGGACTATGTAATGCCCGAGTTGCGCTACGAAGATTATACCTATCGCAATTTTGTACGAGCTGTTCGTTTTTATCTTTCGGATTCTGAGGTAGATTACCCCATTATTGAACTCAATAGCCCTGCCAAGCTAATTTTAGAGTTTGATGATTTACAGGCCAATGATAAAAACTACAACTACAAGATTATCCATTGCAATTATGATTGGACTCCCTCCGAAGAAATTGATCCTATGGATTACATCAATGGGTTTCAGGAAAATCGCTTTTATGAAAGCACCAACTCTTTCGGCACACGTACAGAATACATGCACTATCAATTGGAATTGCCCAACGATGATATT
>CAZOLU010000008.1:0-18619 GCA_964580485.1 uncultured Saprospiraceae bacterium
TGAAGTTTTTTAGTTCTTGCAAAAAACTCAAAAACTAGCTTTTTTGATGATTGATTATCAACAGGTTATTTACTTTAGCTAATTTTTGTGATTTTATTGATAATCAATCATCTACAAAAAGTTTACAGACTGAAGACAAAGATAGCAGAATCTTTATGAATTTACAGCAGAAGATAGAACACTAGAACAATTAAATCCCAAGCTTGTTAAAACTCTTGAGTACAATCCTTATCCAAAGGTTTTGATTTTGATGGATAATGTTGTACCTTTGCCAAAATTTTATAATTCATTATAAGTCATTAATTTAGACATGGATACAGTAAACAAACTGAACTACAAAGTAAAAGACATCGCTTTGGCCGACTGGGGTCGTAAGGAAATGAACATAGCAGAGGCAGAAATGCCAGGTTTAATGGCGCTTCGTGAGCAATATGGAGAATCTAAGCCTTTGAAAGGTGCTCGTATTGCAGGTTGCTTGCACATGACGATTCAAACCGCAGTATTGATCGAAACTTTAGTTGCTCTAGGTGCTGAGGTTACTTGGTCTTCTTGCAACATCTACTCTACTCAGGATCAAGCAGCGGCTGCTATCGCAAAAGCTGGTATCCCTGTTTTTGCATGGAAAGGTATGACAGAAGAAGAGTATGAATGGTGTATTGAACAAACACTACATGCTTTTGAAGGTGGAAAGCCCTTAAATATGATTTTGGACGACGGAGGTGACTTGACCAACGTTGTTTTAGACAAATATCCTCAATTAGCTGCTGGGGTATTCGGTATCTCTGAAGAAACCACTACAGGGGTACATCGTTTGTATGAGCGCATGAAAAAAGGTACACTTCCAATGCCTGCGATCAACGTAAACGACTCTGTCACTAAATCAAAATTTGACAACAAGTATGGTTGTAAAGAGTCTGCCGTAGATGCTATCCGTCGTGCAACTGATGTAATGATGGCTGGTAAAGTAGCTGTTGTTGCTGGTTATGGTGATGTAGGAAAAGGTACTGCTGCTTCTTTGCGTGGTGCTGGTTGCCGTGTTATTGTTACGGAAATCGACCCAATCTGTGCTTTACAAGCTGCAATGGACGGTTTTGAAGTGAAGAAAATGGCAAATGCTGTTCCTCGTGCAGACATCATCGTTACTGCTACAGGTAACCGTGACATCATCACCGCAGAGCACTTCAAAATGATGAACGATAAAACCATTGTTTGTAATATTGGGCACTTTGACAATGAGATCGACATGGCTTGGTTGAACAAAAACTACGAGCGTGATGAGATCAAACCTCAGGTTGATATCTACAATGTTGATGGTAAAGATATCATTGTTCTTGCTCAAGGTCGCTTGGTCAACTTGGGTTGTGCTACTGGACACCCTTCTTTCGTAATGTCCAACTCATTTACCAATCAAACTTTGGCGCAAATCGAGCTTTGGACCAAGCGCGAAACTGGTGAATACAAAAACGAAGTATACATGCTACCTAAACACTTAGATGAAGAAGTAGCGCGTCTACACCTTGCTAAAATTGGAGTAGAACTAGAAGAATTGTCTGAAACACAAGCAGAGTACATCGGGGTGGACAAAACAGGTCCTTTCAAACCTGAGTACTACCGCTACTAGTATTCAAATATCCCTTTCGGGGAATCAAAAAGGGGTTGTCGAAAAGTCGGCGACCCTTTTTGCTTAGGGGAGATCACTCAATGCTTTGATTATGGATAAATACCAACTCACTGCTCAACTCCGCCAACAGGCGCAACAGCTTGGCTTTACTCAAATTGCCTTTGCTCAGGCTCGTGAACTTACTCAGGAGGCCAAACGACTTGAACAATGGCTCAATAAAGGTTATCATGGGAAGATGCAGTACATGGAAAACCATTTTGACAAGCGCATCGACCCCCGTAAATTAGTAGAAGGAGCCAAATCCGTAGTGAGTCTGCTGTTCAATTACTATCCTCAAGATACACAAAGCGACCCTCAGGCTCCCAAATTAGCTCGATATGCCTATGGGAAAGATTATCACTTTGTCTTAAAAGATAAACTGCGCCAACTCCTTGCTTGGATCGAAACCCAAGTAGGGTGTGCGGTTAATGGGCGGTGCTTTGTAGATTCTGCACCAGTCCTCGAACGGGACTGGGCCAAGCATAGCGGACTAGGCTGGATTGGTAAAAATACGCTCTTGCTTTCTCCTCAAAAGGGTTCTTACTTCTTCTTGGCAGAACTGATTTTGGATCTGGAGTTTGTTTATGACAATCCTATTAAAGATTACTGTGGTACTTGCCGCCGGTGTATTGAGGCTTGTCCTACTGATGCTATCGACGAAAAGGGCTATCTGATGGATGGCTCCAAATGTATCTCTTATTTTACCATAGAGTTGAAAGAACAACTTCCTCATGAAATGAAAGATAAATTTGAAAATTGGATGTTTGGTTGTGATATTTGCCAAGAAGTCTGCCCTTGGAACCGATTCTCCCAAGCTCACCAAGAGCCTGACTTTGAACCTCACCCTGATTTGTTGGATATGACAAGAAGAGATTGGCTGGAACTTAGCGAAGATGTTTTTCGTAAACTCTTCAAAAAATCTGCGGTCAAACGTACCAAATACAAGGGATTGATGCGGAATCTCAATTTTTTGTATGACTAAAAGGAGGGGCTAACTAAACATACTCTTAACTGCTAATAGGACTTCCTCTTTTCATGGTAATTAAAAGAAATATGAAATATCTAATTATTCTGCTTTTAGCTATACTAACACTTAACAACCTTGATGCTCAGATCCCTCCTAAATATGCACGAGAGGCGGCATTAAAGGAAGCAAAACGTATGAAGGAAAATGGGGTGCTTGTCATTCGTCTAGAAACTGCACATACCAAAGTGGTGATGCTGGAGCGAGCTTTATCCCAAAAAGATCTAAAAAAACGCAAACGCAAGCGCTTGCAAGGTATGCTAGACGAAACCATACAAAAGCGAGATCGATTTAACACAGCTATTGTGGAAACTATGCTTGATACCTTCGATTTTTGCCCGATCTACATCAGCTACGATACTAGTGCCAATGACTTAAAAAATGGAGCTCGATCGGGGATTTTTTATAATGACGCATTTGAAAAGGATCCGTCTATTGCAATTCCAGATAGTGCAGAAATCTATATTCTTTATTTTCATGAAAATAGTGCAAAATACAACTCCGATGGATTGGTTCTTAGAAGACTCAAGTCCACTTTAGATGAACCTTTTCCCTGCTTTACTCCTGTACGAGCTTCATTTATTAATGAGATTAACACGCCAAGGGTACGCCGAGCCATCCCCAAGATACAAAAGCGTCTCAACCGTTTGTATGAAAAAGCTTTGCAATAGGGGAGACGCTAGGTCTGATCAACATGGTTACCTTGCTTTTTTAAGCTTAGCAACTCATTATTTGTCTCTAAAATACATTTTGATCGGTACTCCTGTAAAATCAAAAGCTTCTCGAAGTCGATTTTCTAAATAACGTTTGTAGGACTCCAATACATGTTTGGGGTGATTACAGAAGAATACAAAAGAGGGGTACAGGGTTGGCAATTGTACCATGTATTTGATAGAGATCATACGCCCTCGATAGCTAGGGGGATGATAAGCGGCAAGGGCATCTTCCAAAAAGCGATTCAGTTGGGAAGTAGAAATCTTTTTAGAGCGATTTTCATGCACCTGCATAATTAAGTCTACCGCTTTCAATACACGCTGCTTTTCTAAAACAGAAATAAACATGATCGGTAGGTCTGTGAAGGGGGCGATGCGCTCTTTTATATCTGCCTCAAACTTTAGAGAAGTCTTTTCATCCTTTTCTATCAAGTCCCATTTATTCACTAAAATAAGAAGCCCTTTATTATTCTTCAATGCTAATCTAAAAATATTCAAATCTTGTGCTTCAATACCCTTAGTAGCATCTAACATCAAAACACAAATATCTGCACTTTCAATAGAGCGCAAGGCTCTTAACACAGAGTAGAACTCCAAGTCTTCCTTGACAGAGCGCTTGCGTCTTAGCCCAGCAGTATCTACCAAGATAAACTCATGTCCAAACTTATTATAATGGGCATCTACACTATCTCTTGTAGTGCCAGCAATGTCAGTTACGATACTACGTTCTTCTCCCATCAAAAGGTTTACAAAGGAAGACTTTCCAGCGTTGGGCCTACCTACAATAGCAATTCTTGGTAAGGGATTTTCTTCTTCTTGAATACCAGGGATCTCCTGTACGATGGCATCCAGCAAGTCTCCCGTGCCACTACCAGAAGTAGAGGATACCATAAATAAATTCTCAAAACCTAAAGACCAAAACTCATGTGCCATAAGCTGTCTTTCAGCATTGTCTACTTTATTCACTACAAGTTTGACCGTTTTTTTAGATTCATGCAGTATACGTGCTACTTGTTGATCTAGGTCGGTAATCCCCGTTTCTACATCCACCATAAAAACAATGACTTGTGCTTCTTCAATAGCGATACGCACCTGGTTTCTAATAGCTGCAGCAAACACATCATCTGCATCACCAATAAACCCTCCAGTATCTACCAAGTTAAAGGTTTTCCCATTCCACTCGGTCGTTCCATACTGTCGGTCACGAGTAACGCCACTAACATCATCGACAATAGCCTGTCGCATTCCCAACATTCGATTAAAGAAAGTTGATTTTCCAACATTGGGCCGTCCAACTATTGCTACCAAATTTTCCATATTTTATTTTTTTCATTTCTATGGCGTTTACCAACACCTGGCTTTCTGAGAGCTTTAGGGGGCTGCTCTTGTCCTTAGTTAAATCAGTTTTTTATCGTTATGTTGACAATGGTAAACAGCTTTCAAGATACAAGATCTCTAGTTTTGGATAGTATGCCTAACAAGCATGCAAAGATACAGCTTTATTTTGATAGAAAAGGAGTCACTGAAGAAATTCCGAAAATTCTTGTCGAATGAGTTGATCCAGATCCCATACCCAACTGCGTTCAAAAAGCTGAGATGCTTTTAGTAGTTTCCCATAACCTTCCTTCACTTCTAGGGTTTCTGCCCAAGCTTGTAGCAATTCTTCTGGAAAGATCCATTCAAACAAATGAATAGGGAATCTTTCATCAGACTGTACCAAAAAGCTCCCTAATGAATTGGGCATAGCAGGTGGCTGCCAATCTAGTTCTTCCTTCAACTCTCTTAGTAAAGCAGTTTCTGGACTTTCTGCTTTTTCCATAGCACCTCCCCAAACAGAGTAACTCAGTTGCCATTTTTCAATGGGATAGGTTTCATCTTTTTGTTGTACAAACCAAAGGGAAGCATCTTCCGTTCTAATAACTAATCCTACTCCTTCATGAGCAAAGTTTTTCAGCATGCTTAAAAATGTTAGGATTTAAAACCACTTGTAAGGGCGATAATCTGGTTGATTGACCGCAGGGGGTTGAATTAGGTCATAGCCCAACAATACCTCATAAGATCCTTGTGCAGGACCTCGCAAGCTGGTTAAGGTTAAATCGTATGCTACTCCTAAACGTAGGCGATTTTTCAAACGAACCGAAAACCAGAAGTCTACAGAATCATAAGAACTGGTATTGAACTCAAACGCAGATCGGAAGGCTACTCCAAACCAAAACATTTTGCGATAAACTAGCGAGAGATCTAGGTCAAATTCAGTAGGAGCACTAACTCGGTCGCTAATATTATTTCTGGCAGAAAATAACCCAACATTTTTTATTAAGAGAATAGGGCGAAAGACCAAATCTTCCCCTTGCAGTTTTATAATTCCTCCACCTGTTAAATAAAAGTGACGATACTGCTGTGCAATGGGTAGATCCGTAGCACCTGCTGTACTAGCTCGCAGTTGGTGCGTAACCAACATCGGTGAGGAAAATCCCATAAACCAATAACGAGATTGAAGGTACATCCCCGCTCCAAAATTGGGTAGCCAAAAATTGGGTTGTTGGTTGTCAAAGGCAGGATCATATACCGCTTGGTAATCTAGCTCACTCCAATCTGAGTTCCAGTTTGATACGCCTCCCTGCAAACCGATATAAAGAAAGGTATTGGGCGTTTTATTTTTACGGTGGCGATGATAGCGCCGAGCTAGGGGGATTCGGTAAGAAAAAGACCCATACACACTAAATTGTTGGGTAATTCCAATCTTATCGAAAGTGGTATTCAAGCCCAATCCAATATTTTTATTAGGAATTAAACTATGCAGGGTTAGATTTTGGGTCATTGGTGCACCTTCAATTCCCCACCATTGATGTCTGTGTAGTAGTGCAACATCGAGTGTCCCAGTGGTTCCTGCGTAGGCAGGATTGTAGGAAAGGGGGTTGAAAATGTATTTGGTAAACATGGGATCTTGCTGTGCTTGCAAGGTGAGGGTGCCATAGCAAAAACAGCAGATTAGGAGTAGAGGATATAGTTTCATCGTTTCAAAACATATTGGGTAAGGGAAAATAATAATTTGACTGTACAGCTATTTTTGCACAGTTGTTTTCATGTTATTTGTTGAGTTATTCCCCTGTATTTTGGTCTCAGCGAATTAAAAAAAGTTGCGTGTATTTTGCTATTTCCTATCCTAAGCACAAATATAGAGGTTTTTTGAGGGAAAGCCATAGTTTATAGAAAGCTTATTTATTTTTTTTCATATCCAATGTTTTATAAGATGTTAATTTTATCTGCTACGTTGCATATTCCACACCATCCAAAGTACTACAGGAGCACCCAATAGTGAGGTAATAGCGTTGAGTGGGAGGATACGATCCTGCATAGGCAATTGAGCAATAATTTGACAAATGAGCAAAATGAGCATTCCTAAAAGCACGGTTACAGGCATTAACGCCTGTTGGCGTTGGCTGCGCAGCAAGCTGCGCGCCAAGTGTGGCACCGCAATACCAATAAATGCAATCGGTCCGCAAAATGCCGTAATCGCTCCAGTCATTATTGCCGTAATCACAATCAATTGCCAACGCAGACGATTGACTGCTACTCCCATCGAACGGGCATAATCTTCACCCAAGAGCAATACATTCATCGGCTGCATCAATAAAAAACCAAGCCCCAACATTACAGATATTAATGGAATTAAAATCCACAACTCCATCCATGTTACGGCTCCCAAATCGCCCATTCCCCACAACACAAAGCGTTGTAGTTCTTCCCGACCACTAAAAAATTGTAACAACATCACCACTGCGCTAACCGCACTGCCGAGCATCAACCCCAAAATTAATAAAATGTTGATATCCCCACTACGCCAAGCGAGTAGTAAAATTAGAATGAGCATCAACCCCGCCCCCAAACAGGCTGCAACAACCAATGCCCAGGAGTTGTACAAACTTGCACTACTAATCAATCCCATCTCTAGCAACCAAACCCCTGCCATAATCCAAACAGCTGCCCCCAAGCCAGCACCACTACTAATTCCCAAGACAAAGGGCCCTGCAATCGGATTTCGAAAAAAAGTTTGCATCAACAGTCCACTCAAGGCCAAGCTAGCTCCTGCTAGTAAAGCCATAATCGTACGTGGTAAGCGCAGTTGCCATACAATTTTACTCCAAACGGGCTGCGCTATATCTTGCCCACTCAAAAGCTTTACTAAATCGGTTAAGGGGATAGCCACAGAACCTAAACTCAGACTTAGCATAAATGCTGCTATCAAGCAAACGATCAACCCCAAAACAATATTGTTTAGCCTTTTTTGCATTTGCTTTTCTGCTGAATTTTATGGTAGTTTTTGGTAATAATAAAGCTCTTTTTGAGCTAGCGTATCTTCATGAAAGATAATAGAAAGGTCTTTTAAGACCAAATCAGGGCGCATGATGGCCGATTCGAAAAAATCATAACCCCCATTTTCGGAAATACGGGCAGTGTAGCTATATACCTTTTGATTTTGAAAGGCTTTGAAATAACTATAACGAGGATCCATTGCTTTGAGCTGTTCTAAGTTTTTGGCAAGTACTACATCTAGCCAAATGTCCGCCTGCTCAGCTTTAGCCAAGACTACTTCAAAATCTAAGGGAACCCCACCTTTGTTTTGGTCCTCTGCCCAAAGATACTGCCCCCCTGCATCTTGAATGAGTTGAGCAATAAAACTTTGTCCACCTGCGATGTACCAAGCGCCTTGCTGTGCTACTCCAGTAAATACCGTAGGCGGATTTTTCTTTTGGGCTAAATGCTTTTTTAGGGTTTGATAACGATCGACCAAACTATCCATCTTTTGTTGGGCTAATGCCGATTTTCCAATAAAATAACTCATAAACAACATCCACTCGGCTCTCCCCAAGGGGCTGCTCTCCATAAACTCTGAAAGCAAGACTGTTGGGATACCCAGAGTCTCTATTTTCTTGAGATGTTGATTATTCCCTATGCTAAAGCCAAAAACTAAATCGGGATCAACTGCAAGCAGTCCTTCGTAATTAAAGCTTTGGTCATTTCCTAAGTCCACCACTTCGCCTTGCTCCAGTTTCGCTCGCAATTCGGGCTGGTAGAGGTACTGCCCATTACTCATGGCTACAATCTGATGGGTGGCGTCCAAGGCTTCAAGCATGGCGACTTGGGCACTTCCTGTACAAATAATCCGCTCTACAGGCACAGGAATGAGTGTTGCTTGCGAAAAGCCCTTGGGAGGCTCCTGATTTTTGGGATAAAGCACATACTGATACTGCTTTTCGGCATCTTGCCAAGCTTGTCCAATTCCCAGTAAGATCAAATCACCTTGTCGCTCTACACTAAAGTTTTTTGCCGCCCGAAGCTTCACCTCTTCTCTTTGGGGAGGCTGTTCATCGGGTACATGAGCAGGACTGCAGGCATTCAATAACCCTAAGATGCCCAACCCAAACAAGGACAAAGAAAGCCTTGTGGCAATGCTTTGTTGTATGCGGAAAGGACTTAGGGGAATCCAAAAATAGAAGAACTGTCGCATATTTATCGCCTTTTAAAATCCTCAATGTAGGCAATACAGAGATCTACGGTGGCTTGAATGCCCTTACGATGTGTTCGTTCGATACCATGTGATGCCGAAACACCAGGACCAATTAGCCCTACTCGAAGGTCCTGCCCTGCTCGCAAAGCTACCGAACCATCAGAGCTATAGTAAGGATAAACGTCTACGGCATGGGGGATTTCCTTTTCGATGGCTAATGCTGTTAATCGCTTTCGCATCTCAAAGTCGTAGGGGCCAGAACTGTCTTTAGCACAGATAGAACAGGCGAGTTCGCTCCCTGCATGTCCATCCCCCACGATTCCCATATCAATGACCAAGAGTTCTTCTAAACTTTCGGCATATCCTACGGCTCCTCCATGCCCCACCTCCTCATAATTGGAGAAAAACAACTGAACGGGTACTTCTTCCCCCTTTCTGCTGTAGTGCATAGCGACCTCAAAAAGTACTTGGCATCCAGCTTTGTTATCCATAAAGCGAGATTTGATAAATCCATTGTCAAGGAGTTGAAAATGGGTTTCAAAACAAACAAAATCGCCATTTTGGATACCCAAGGCCTCTACATCAGCAACACTACGAACCTCCTCGTCAATCCGAATGTGCATATTTTCTACCTTACGTTGTGTATTGGGCAGCTCTCGATTGACATGTGCTGCAGGGTTGTCTAGTAACAGTGTGCCAGTGTAGATCCTCCCGTCAAGGGTATAGATCCGACAATAGCCTCCTTCTGCTGCATTTAGGGAAAGCCCACCAATTTTAGAGATGCGTAAAGTCCCGTCATTCCGAATTTGTGAAACTATGGCTCCCAGGGTGTCTACATGGGCTGCCAGACCAATTTTAGGCATTTCTTTTCCTAAATTGCAATGGACCGCTCCTTTGTTGGTATATTCTGGCGAATAAGCTAGATCTTGGAGTGTTTTATAAATAAAATCATCTGCATTCTTGGTAAATCCAGTGGGGGAATCTATGCTTACTAATGCTTCTAAAAATTCTAAATTCATGTAGATATGGTTTTATGGGGCAAAGATAAGGTTTATTAACAGAATAGGGGCATGCTCTGCTGAAATTTGGGCTAAGATCCTATTTAGGGCTGGAAGTAGGGATAAAAACTTAAAAATTTTTGATGTTAACCCACCACTTTTAAAACAATCTGCATCTATAACTAAAGGTGGTTTAAGTAACTGCCATTTTACAAACCTTTCTACCAGATTTTCCTTTAAGCGGTTTATAACTTAATTTTTTATTGAGTTTTTGCTGTTGGAGTGATTTAAACATGCTCTTATACCCTAGGACTTATATTATTTTGCAGTGCTTAAAAACTCATCACCTCATAAATTTAGTTCTTATGCGCTTTATTATTCTAACCTGGACGCTACTGTGGATGACTAGTACAGTACTCCAAGCACAGCAAGGCTGTGCTCCCCACTTGCAAGACTTTTGGGAAAGACTGCCCCAAGAAAAAGTCTATGTGCATACCGACCGAACCCTATATGAACCCAACGAAAACATCTGGTTTAAAGCCTATGTGTTAGATGCTCAATTGCTAGCCAATAGCCCTAGTCAAATTTTACGTACAGAACTCATAGCCCCTAATGGTCAAGTTGTGGAAGAACGGCGGTTGGTGATTTGGGAAGGCAGTGCCCAAGGTGATTTTACCTTAGCTCCCGATGCTGTTGGTGGCGTCTATACCTTGAGAGCCTATACCTTATGGCAGAAAAATATGCCCGAAGCCTTGATTTTTGAGAAAGCACTAACGGTAAAAAAACAGCTACTTCCTGATATCCTAATGACCTTGGATTTTCAAAGGGAGAGTTATGGTGCTGCTATGAAGGTGGTTGCAGACTTAGAGCTTCGTTCTAAGGATAATAAGGCTTTGGCACTGCACAAGTTTGATTATCAGTTGCGCCTAGCAGGCAAGACCAGTTTTCGCAAAAGCATGAAAACTGAATGGGATGGTCGTGCTAAAATAGAATTTGAACTGCCCAAGGAACTGAATACTGCAGATGTTATTTTGAGTGTTTTGGTGGAGCATGGAGGCAGTCTGGAATCGATTAGTCGAGCGGTGCCAATACTTACCCAAAAAGTTGATTTGCAATTCCTTCCCGAAGGGGGGCATGCCCTCCTTAACAGCAAACATCGGATTGCCTTTAGGGCGGTAGATGAATTTGGAAAGCCTGTGGATATCAAGGGGTATATTTATAACGACAAGGATCAGGTTGTGGCAGATTTTGAGAGTTATCACCAAGGGATGGGGAGCTTTTATTTTACCGCCAAAGAGGGGAGGAGCTATTATGCAAAAATAACTGAGCCAACGGCTTTAGAGCAAGAATATGAGTTGCCCGCTAGTCTTTCCGATGGTGTTGCATTAAGTATTAACCCAAAGGAGAACCTCCTAGATTTAGAAGTGTATGCTAGTAACACAGAAACGCTCTGTGTATTGGTGCAAATGCGAGATAGTATTTATTATGAACAAAGTTGGGGGGTAGAATCTGGTACAAATCACTTGAGTCTGAGCACTAAGGATTGGCCGATTGGGGTGGCACAAATTACTATACTCGATAATGACGCTCGTCCAGAAGCTGAGCGACTATGCTTTGTCAACAAAAATCGTCAGTTGAACATCAAAATGAAAACCAACAAAGCCGAATATCAAATTCGAGATTCGGTAATCCTTGATCTTTGGGTAAAAGATGCCTTGGGACATCCCGTAGTGGCGGACCTATCCCTAGCAGTAGTAGATGATAAAAACTGGACCTTAGCCGATGACCAACAAGACCATATTCTATCCAAGCTCCTCCTATCTTCAGATTTAAGAGGAGAGATCTTTGAGCCTAACTTTTATTTTGACCCCCAGGAACCCAAAGCAGATACCGCACTCGACTATGTTATGTTGACTCATGGTTATCGCCGTTTTCAGTGGAAGGATCTAAAAGCAAGCGTCGTAGATAAAGTTCAGTATCCTGCCGAGCCCTGCCAGATTGTGGAGGGACAGCTCAGCCGTTTAGGTCAGGCTTTGCCCAACCACAAAATCAAAGTGACTACTGCAGATGGAAGTTCTTGCGAGGATTTACCCATATATATTCAATCCGATGAAAATGGGAATTTTATCATCCCTGAAATAGCCTGTGATGTGCCTATCCAATTGCATAGTCAGCTAGCCGGGCGTTGGAGTCATTCAGCAGCTATTACTCAACTCCTTAATCCCAAAGGTACTATACAAGACCCTCAGAGAGGAACAGGGGTTCGTTTTGAAGCAAAAACCAATGCCAGTAATACTCGTCATTTCAACAATATATTCTCTATGCCTCAAGCCGAGGGGCGAGTTTACCAAAGTCCAACTTCAGCCGATTATACAGCTAGTATAAATGGTACGATCATAGATGAGAAAGGAATAACCATGCCCTTTGCCAATATCGCACTTTATGATGTTTATGGGGATTTAGTGTGTGGAACAAGCTCTGATTTTGATGGAAACTATAAGTTGAAGGATGTCCCCTTAGGAGTTTACAATATGGAAGTATCTTTTGTAGGCTACCCCAAGTACCAGCTTTCTTCTATCAGTCTAGAGCAGGGGAAAAACTTGCATGTGGATATAACGTATAGAGAACAGCTACTTAGGGTTATGAATTCAGAACTAATCGTTGATGAAGTTGTTGTTGAAGGCTATTATATACCACTATTAACAGAAACGACAGCGATGTCCAACATTTTGGGCGTTGAGGATATTCAGCGTATGGGGGTTCGGAATATTCAGACGCTTTTGTCAAGTACTTCGGGGGTAAATGCAACGGATTTAGGAGAAGCACTGTCGCAAAATGCTAGCCGCCCCCAAGGGGCGACCACGCGCCTAGATCGCCGCCGCTTGCGGCGCGAGCAGCGCCAAAACAGGCGCAGTGCCCGTCAGGAGGCTCGTGCAGCAGCCGCAGCTCAAAGTCGATCTGCAAGCAACAATCCCGAGCTGGTCTATGAAAATAGTATGCTGTATGAAATGCAGCGTGCCAAAGGTGAATTGCCACAACATACGCAGCACAATGGTCGCAATAGTATAGCCCTCAACAACAATAGCAGTCCATCAGATGCCTTTATTAAATTTAACATAAAACCCTCTGAAAATCAGCAGCCTTACCGAGCTCGAGTATTCTATGCACCAGATTATAGCGAATATCACCGACATAGGAAGTCCTTCTCCAAAGTAAGTCCCATTCGTAAAGATTTTCGTAAAACGATCTATTGGCAGCCTTATGTAAAGACGGATAGTAGCGGTCATGCTCAGATGCTGTTTTTCAATGCAGATGCTATTAGCAGCTACCGCATTATTATAGAGGGGCGGAGTAGCCAAGGGGAACTGTTGCATGAGGAACATACTTATGCGGTACAAATGCCTTTTGAATTAAATGCTAAGATCCCTAAATACTTATCCAAAGGAGATAGTCTATACCTTCCCATAACCCTTAGAAATAATACCAATGATACCATTACGGGGCAATTGAAAATCAATCATGATCTAATTTCCAGCACAACTACGCCTACTACAATTAGTATTGCTCCAAAGGCTTTTGTACAGCAAGAATTCAACTATTATGTTACGCATTATAGTGCTAGGGAGAAACGCTTCCAACTCATTTTTGAAACAGAGGGCTTTCGGGAAGAAGTGGTAGTAGAATATGAAGTTCAGGAAAAGCTGTTTCCTATGTCCAAAACCATAGCATCCAATGCGCTAAACTTTGAGCAAGATTTTGATATAGATAGTCTAGTGCCTGCTAGCCTTGAAGGCCATTTCGAAATTCATATCAACCCACTCAATAGTTTCATGAAAGGAGTCGAACAAATGATTAAGCACCCTTATGGTTGTTTTGAGCAGGTATCTTCTGCAAATTATCCTAATATCTTAGCTTTGCAGCTTATGCAACAAACGCAAACCTTACGCCCCGATATCAACAGTAGAGCCCTCAACTACTTGGATCAAGGGTATAAAAAGTTGGCTGGCTATGAATGTAGTACAGGTGGTTGGGAGTGGTATGGGCGTGATCCAGCACATGAGGTGCTTACGGCTTATGGTTTGATGCAATTGAAGGATATGCAGGAGGTTTATAATAAGGTAGATCCTGTAATGCTTCAACGTGCAAAAAAATGGTTGTTGAGTCGTAAAGATAAAGAAGGAGGCTGGGAAATTGACGGAAAACATTATGGCTGGGGAAATGCAAAAGTAGTGAGTAATGCCTATATCCTTTATGCATTAGCTTATATTGGGGTAGATGATTTGGAAAAGGAGCGTTTAGCTATTTCCGAAGAGGCTCGGGAAAGTGGGGATCTGTATCGATTGGGTCTGGCAAGCTTGGCTAATTTTCAACTCAAAAAACGGAAAGTTGCTGAAGCTCTCTTTGCACAAATGCGTGAACATATACAAAAACAAGGCTTGGAGCGTCAGCTTCAAGCCGACTGTACGGTCAATTATGCTCGAGGCAAAGCCTTGCATGTTCAAATCTTGAGTTTTGCCATTTTAGCAGGACTCGCATCTCATGAAATAGAGGAGCAGGAATTGTCCAATTATTACAATGCGTTGATGAGGCAGTGCCAACATGGTGGTTTTGGTGGGACACAAGCTACGGTTTGGGCTTTGAAGGCTATCTTGGCCTACAACCAAACATTTCCTTTAGAGCAATCGAAAGATGCAGAACTAGCACTTTGGATCAATGATCAGTTGGTGCGGCAGTTTCCCCTTAGGGAGAATATGTTGCTCAACCCCAAAGTAGATAGCCTCGAAAAGTTTTTACAGGAGGGCAAAAATACCTTGCGTGTAGAGCTGAGGGGCTTGAAAACAGCACCTTTATACGAGTTTGCGGCAGACTGGCTGGTGCAGCAGCCGCCTTCGGCGGCGCAAGCCTCGCTAGCTATGAAAACCCAGCTAAAGGAGTCGAAGGTACAGCAAGCCGAAACTGTGCGACTAGAGGTTACCTTGAGCAACCTAAGTGAACTTGGTGCGCCTTCTCCAATTGCCGTAATTGGTCTGCCTGCGGGGCTAAGCCCTGAACTTTGGCAACTCAAAGCAATGCAAGATCGAGCCGAATTTGATTACTATGAGCTCAAAGATAATTTTTTAATACTCTATTTCCGTGGCTTGAAGCCTCAGGAGCTACGCCAACTCAATTTTGATCTTAAAGCTGAAGTGCCTGGAGTCTACCAAGCTCCTGCAAGCAGCTGCTATCTGTATTATGAACCAGAACATAAGTTTTGGCTGGCAGGGGAAAAAGTAAGGATTTTATAGCACCTTCATGAAGACTATATTTTTTACAACAAAATAAACTTATGAGAGCTGTTTTTACCCTTTTATTAGCAAGTCTTGGCTGTATGGTTTATGCACAGCAGATAGATGATTGTAGATATGGGCGGGTCCTAGATGCCTACAATCAGGTATTACCCGAAGAAAAAGTCTATGTACAAACAGATAGAAGCTTTTATGAGCCTGGGGAGCAAATTTGGTTTAAAGCCTATTTGGTAGATGCCGCTTTAGTGCAAAATTCCAGCATCAGTAATCAACTCCGAGCAGAGTTAATTGATCCTATTGGAAATCGGGTTGGGAATATCTTGAGGCTTGATGCTAGAGGTGGTCAGGCCAATGGGGATTTTACCTTAGCGCCCTCTGCTTCTGGTGGAATTTATAAGCTGCGAGTATACTCCCTTTGGCAGCAAAATTTTGGAGAAGAACTAATCTTTGAAAAATAACTGACCGTACAAGCCAACATATTCCCAAATCTTCTGATGACCCTCGGTTTTATGCGGGAAACTTATGGGGCTGGAGCCGAAGTTAGTGCCAAATTGGAAGTGCGATCTAAGGACAATAAGGCTCTAGCAAATAAAAGTGGAGTGTTTCAGGTTGCTTTAGCAGGGAAAACTTATAAAAAAGCTAGTTTTAGTACCAATGATGAAGGTCAAGCACTTGTTGCCTGAAGGAGGTGATTTGGTGTTAGGAATGCACCAACGAGTAGCTTTCAAAGCATTAGATGAGTTTGGGAAACCCGTAGACTTTAATGGGCGTATTGTAAATGGAGCAGGACAAGAAATTACGAAAATCAGTAGCTATCATCAAGGAATGGGCAGCTTTGACCTCCAAGCTCAAAAAGGAGAAAAATACCAACTAGAAATACTCGAAGGGCATTCAACAAAAGTTTGATTT
Organism: uncultured Saprospiraceae bacterium; assembly: GCA_964580485.1. Lineage (GTDB taxonomy): Bacteria > Bacteroidota > Bacteroidia > Chitinophagales > Saprospiraceae > Saprospira. The sequence goes on from CAZOLU010000008.1 coordinate 16,102, forward strand.
ACCTCAAGCCTTACCCAAAGCAGTAGCTTTTCGTCTAGAAGCACAAGAGGAGGATCAACTCAAGTTTAAAGTTTATAGTCCCAACTCTCAACCGCTTTGTGTAATTGTACAAATGCAGGGAAAAGTGGTGTATGAGTTAGGGGTGGAAGCCAATGAAGGTAACAACGATATTGAAATTCCTAGCCAGCAGTTGCCTATGGGGATTGCGCAAATTACCATTTTTGATGCCAATGAAATTCCTCAAACCGAACGCCTTGTTTTTCTAAATAAGAACCGACAACTGAATATTCAAATTAAAACAGATCGTCAAAATTATCAGATTCTGGATTCTGTTTGGGTAGATCTCTGGGTAACAGACGAAACGGGAAAAGGGGTTGCAGGTGATTTCTCTATGGCAGTAGTGGATGATAAGGTGTTTACCTTTGCGGATGATAAACAGGATAATATTCTTTCCTACCTCCTCCTGTCTTCAGACCTAAAAGGAAAGGTATACGAACCTAGCTTTTATTTTGACCCTCAAGAGGAAAAAGCCGATCAAGCCTTAGATTTAGTAATGCTTACACATGGTTGGCGACGTTATGAATGGAGCGCTTTATTGGCTAAACAGGCCAAAAAACAATGGCAAAAACAACGTAAGTTCGAACCCGAACCCCAAACCGCCCTAGCTGGGCAGCTACAAGTGAATGGAGAACCTTATGCCAATGCAAAAATCCGCATTAAATCCCCTACGGGTATTGCAGATAGCTGTTATCAAGGATCAAAATCATTAAAAACAGATCAAGAAGGATATTTTTACTTGCCCAATTATAAAGCTACTTGTAATCTAAGGTTGGAAGCAAATTATAGAGGGGTGATGTACCATACTTATTATAATCCCCCAAGACCAAAAGCAAAATTAAGAACAGGAGCTTTATTCCAACGAAAACGATTTGTTCCCAACCGGCCTAGCATCGCAAAAAATAAACCTTCCACCACCTACAGTACGACCCCTAGTGCAGGAAAAGGAGCAATCAAAGGTGAAATTATAGATGCTGGAACAGGCGAAATTATTCCATTTGCTACGGTTACCTTGAGTCAGAATAATGTAATTAAGCATGGTGTAGCCAGTGATTTAGACGGACTGTACAGATTAAATAATATAGAGGCAGGAAATTATACTTTGAACGTTAAATATCTGGGTTATGAGGAGGTCGAACTCACTATCAACATTCATGCAAATTAAGTACTCATTCAAAATGTAGAGCTTGGTACCGCCGAAATGATGATTGAAGAGCTGATGGTAACTCGAAATACAACTTTAGACAAAGCTCCAAATGATGTTACCCTAGAACGCCTAGAAGTAAGAGATGTTCAGCCGATAGCTGTTACTACTGCTGGAGTTGCAGCAAATGATGCTACTAAAGTAGAGCCTAATGGAATAGTTATGGAGCGCCAGACTAACTCAGAAATGCTAGAAGTAAATGTCCGTCAACTTAGACTTGGGGGTTCTCCAGCTCATCCAGTACTCACCGCCTATGGGTTGATGGAATTTAAAGATATGGCAGAGATCTATCCTATGGTGGACTAAGCTATGGTCAATCGTGCCAAGCGTTGGTTGCTTTCTAGAAGAGATGGTCGTGGTGGGTTTTTGAGTAAAAATGGCTACAACCATGGCTGGGGGAATTCTGAGGCGGTGAGCAATGCCTATATTACTTATGCCTTGGCCTATGTTGGGGTTAGGGATATTCAAAAAGAGTTAAATACAGTCACCCAAGAAGCTAAAGTTTCTCAAGACCTATATCGCTTAGCATTGGCTACCTTGGCTCATTTTGAACTAGGGGAGCAAAGCAAAGGAGAAGACTTACTAGCCTTCTTAAATCAAGCGAGTGCTAAACAATCCCTAACTAACATTAGCGCATAGCACTCTATCACTTACAGTCGTGGGCGATCTCTAAAAGCAGAGATTCTAGGACTAAGCATCTTAGCCCTTTTAAAAGCTAAAAAGATAGATGAACTAAAGGTTAACCTTTATCTGAATGAGTTGATGAAGTTGAGAACTGGAGGTTATTTTGGGAGTACTCAAGGAACCATTATGGCATTAAAGGCCATCAGTGCCTATGCTTTACATACCAAGCAGCAAAGAAATGAAGGTGGGGAATTTATATTAAACATCAATGGCAAGGAAGTCGCTAGAAAAACTTTGAAGCTAGATCAGCTAGCTAATCTTCGAATAGCAGAGCTGGCCGAATATTTAAAAGAAGGTGAAAACCATTTTTCTATCGAATTTCAAGATATGCAATCGGGCTTGCCTTACACCTTTGATATGGAATGGGTTACATTAACACCTCCCTCTGCCAAAACGTCTATGTTGAAGGTAAATACTGCACTGGCCCAACCCGAAACAAAAGTAGGAGAAACGCTGCATCTAAGCGTAGAGCTTGAAAACATGTTTAGTACCAAAGATGCTCCATCTGCAATGGCATTAATTGGTATTCCTGCCGGACTTAGCCTCCAAAGCTGGCAATTGAAAGAGCTCCTC
>CAZOLU010000008.1:18629-24519 GCA_964580485.1 uncultured Saprospiraceae bacterium
ATCAGAGGTTTTCTATATTTAAAATGTTAGTTGATTAAACTGGAAAATAAAATTTCAATGTAAAGATATTTGATTTTTATGAAATTAAGGACAACTACCTGATCCTTTATTATCGCCAAATTGAGAAAAATAGCCATAAAACCATTCTGCTTGACCTAAAAGCCGAAGTGCCAAGGACTTACCGTGCGCCTGCTAGCAACAGCTATATGTATTATATGGATGCAGAGAAAGAATGGATTCCTGGCGAGTTTATTACCGTTGAGCCCTAATGGGGATATTGGTTAATGGAGGAGGGTATCTTATACAAAAAACATTGCCAAGGAAATTGCTTTAAGATCTTTTATAATAGTACCTTCATCCCTAAGTTTTATACGCAGACACCACATCTTATGAAATTATATTACAGTTTCTTTCTTCTGTTTTGGACGCAACCCTTGCTTTGGGGACAGTCTTTGCATGAAGAAGCTTCTTTAAGTTATTATTGGAAGAATAAACTTGGCGATAGCCGTCTGTATACGGATAATGGCTTGGGGAAGTCCATCTGGATAAAAAACCTTCCTGCCAATTGGGTTGCTGCTTATGCTTTTGAGGATTTTTCTTTACAAACAGATGGCCCTTTTGGGGGAATGCTCCTTGCTCCTAGGTTTATGCCTAAATTTAGTGTAGCATCGGCCATTTCTCAATGGGGGGAGAAGGATGTTTCCTTTAGAGGGCAGCTCAACTTTAAGAAAGTGAGCACTAAACTAGAGTTGAATGGATTTCATGTGAATCATCCTATCGACCGAAATCATGATGGCTTCACCGACTTGGATCAAAAGGAGCGATTTTTTGTAAGCAATAGTTGGGATGCCCATGTTCCTAATTATAGTTCTTCGAATCGAATACAATTTATGGGCTTGCGAGAGCGGGGGGGGCAAATGATCGCCTTTTCGGATACGGCTACTCAGGCCTATGAAACAGGGCTTAACTTTCAGCAACTAGCCCTACAATCTCAGCACCTTATCGCCGTTCGCAAAAAAGATTTGCTTTTAGTCGATCTTAAATTAAAAGATCATATGCAGCGTAGATCTTGGGGAAATAGAACTTATGAGGGGGCGGAATGGATGGTGGATGCCCAAGCACATTATGAGTATCATCTTGAAAATGAGTTTGATATTTTTCGCTTTGGGTTGCAGTTTCGGCAGCAACGTTTTGATGAGCGACTCGACAGCACAAATCTACAAAGAGAGGAATGGGTAGGAGGGGGCTTTTTAGGTTATGATAGTTACTGGGAAAAGCATTTACAATTCATTACCCACATCAACATCATATATCACAACCTGGAAGGCTTATTGATGAGTCCCAACCTCAAAGTAAATTATAGCCCGATTAAAGCATTGACCCTACATACTTTTGGCGGACAGGGCTGGCGTTATGCAAATCCCCTTACAGAATACAGTCAGTTTTTGTATAGCAATCGATCGGTTGTATTGCCTGCTACAGCCCTTCGTGCAGAGCGAGCTTGGTATTATGGTGTTGGCGTTTCGGCTAGCCAATGGGTCAACCTTTGGGAGGATGTCCCTTTCCTGAGCTTTTTTGTAGCAGGGAATAGTCGTTTTACCCATCGTATTTATGAGCAGCAGGTGGTAGCCGACTTGGACAGCGATCCTTACCAAGTGCAGTTTTATAACTTAGCGGAAGGGGAGCGTGCCTATAAATTAAGTTGGGAGCTGGATGCTCAGCTTTCTTGGAGCCAACCCTCCATTACCTTCAATATGGATTATCGCTATGATTTTGCACAAACGACTATGAATGGGGTACTCCGTGAATTGCCATTGTATTCTCGACACAATTGGTTGTTCAATCTCAACTATGTTTGCCGTATTCCTCTTTGGAAAACAACGATCCACTGCTTTAACCTGAACTCCGATTGGTATGTACAAAGTCCTCAACGCCTACCCGATGTTCGTGCCAAGAGCAATGAATTTGGGCTGCAATCTGAGCGTTTCGTTCGTTGGGACCTTAGTTTGGAATTTCCTATCTATGATTGGATTCCAGGACAAAGTCGATGGAAAAACTTCCTATTAAAAGTTGGGTTTGATAATTTGAATAATCGCATTCAAAGCACTGTTTTTGTAAATGCTGCCAACCCTTTTAGCCCAGAATTTGATGCTGCATTGCGTTGGAATACTCCCATAGAACGCCGTTTTTACAGCAGCCTAAGCTATGTTTTTCAGTAGGGTCTAGCGGTATTTTTTAGGAATGCAGGGCTTGATCAGAGCAATGGATTTTTTTAGTGCTTTCAGCTCTACCTGATTGGGCAAATAGCTTGCAATGGGGAGAGCTCCTACCTTATCAATCTGAGCATAAAGACTAAGGTACATTTTACTGTTGCCAAGAATTTTTGAAAGATGATCGGGAATATATGTACTTACTGGATAGTTGCTGGGCTGTTCCCCTAATAAAGATTCAAAAATTTTGACAGCACAAAAACTAACTCCGTAAATCGTTGCCTTTTGCGTTTTTTTAATTTCCGCAGCAGCAGCCTTGACCGCATTCATCAGTTCTTCTATAGTATCCTTACTGAAAAAGAAGGCCAAATCTTGTCCGTTTACCGTAGATAATTGTTCACTTAAAAAGGTGGTGGTTCCATGTTCGCCAAGTAAAATAGCATTGGCTTGCGAAATATCAACATTGGTCTTCCTTAGCATATAATTCATCCGAATCGAATCAAGGTAGGTGCCCGTACCCACTACATGAGATGCTGATAAACCCGTGATTTTATGGGTCAAATATGCAATAATCTCCACTGGGTTCGCTACTACAATGATCTTGGGATCTTTTACTGGGCTAAATTTATGGAATACCGCTTCGGTGATTTCAATACTGGCCTGACAAGTACTGAGCCTTGACTTCCCCGGAGGTACAGATGCTCCTGCACAATGGAAAATAAAGTCAGATTTTTGAAATAGTTCTTGGCTATTATAGCTGATATGATGCTGGGGAAATATCTCGCCTGCATGCTCAAAATCTAGGATTCCTCCATAAACTTTCCAATCTACATCAATAATGTTAATCTGAAAACGATGGTCTTTATTCGATAGTAATAATCCACTGATATACTTCCCAATATTTCCAAAACCAATAATGGAAATCACATAATCCATAATAGAGGGAGTGTTAAGCTATTCGTAAAGGTCATCTAAAAGCTTATCATCAGCCAAATTAGGCAAAGTCACTTTCAGCTTGGGGTTGCGTTTCATCTCCTCTTTAATTGCAAAGATAGCCCCCTCATTTCTCGCCCAACTACGTCGGGCAATCCCATTATTCACATCCCAAAACAGCATAGACTCCAAACGGCGATCTGCATCCTCCGAACCATCGAGTAGCATTCCAAAACCACCATTTACCACTTCTCCCCAACCAACGCCGCCACCATTATGCAGAGAAATCCAAGTAGCTCCACGGAAAGCATCCCCCACAAAATTATGCACTGCCATATCTGCCGTAAAAGCAGAACCATCGTAAATATTAGAAGTTTCCCGATAAGGAGAATCTGTTCCAGAAACATCATGATGATCACGACCCAGAATCACAGGTCCTGATAAACGCCCATCTTTAATTGCCGCATTAAAAGCAGCAGCAATACGAATCCGACCTACGGCATCGGCATATAAAATACGTGCCTGCGAACCTACCACCAATTTATTTTCCTCTGCCTGGCGAATCCAAAGCAAATTATCCTCCAACTGCTGCTTGATCTCATCGGGAGCTTCTAGAAGCATCTCCTCAATCACTTCAGCTGCGATCTGATCGGTCAATGCTAGATCTTCGGGCTTGCCCGAAGCACAAACCCAACGGAAGGGCCCAAAGCCATAGTCAAAACACATGGGACCCATAATATCCTGCACATAAGAAGGATATTTGAAATCAATACCATTTTCTGCCATAATATCTGCCCCCGCACGCGAAGCTTCTAGCAAAAAGGCATTTCCATAATCAAAGAAATAAGTGCCTTTGGCCGTATGTTTATTGACTGCAGCAGCATGCCGTTTTAAAGACTCCTGTATCTTGGCTTTAAACAATTCCGGATCATTTGCCATCATCTCATTCGATTCCTCCAAAGATAAACCTACGGGATAATAACCCCCAGCCCAAGGATTGTGCAAAGAAGTCTGATCTGAACCCAAATCAATATAAATCCCTTCCTCATCAAAACGCTCCCAAACCTCTACAATATTACCATCATAGGCAATAGAAACCACTTCCTTGTTGGCTTTAGCCGTTTTGACTCTTGCACAAAGTTCATCCAAATCGGAGATGACCTCATCTACCCAACCTTGCTCATGTCTTTTATAAGTTGCAGCAGGGTTTACTTCTGCGGTTACTGAAATCACTCCAGCAATATTTCCCGCCTTGGGTTGTGCCCCACTCATTCCACCAAGGCCCGCCGTAACAAACAACTTGCCCCGAGTGCCCTGATCGTCAATCTTGCGACAAGCATTCAATACGGTGATGGTAGTTCCGTGTACAATTCCCTGTGGACCAATATACATATAAGAACCTGCGGTCATCTGCCCATATTGGGTTACGCCCAAAGCATTAAACTTCTCCCAATCGTCTTGTTTAGAGTAATTGGGAATCATCATCCCGTTGGTTACCACCACTCTCGGCGCATCCTTATGCGAAGGGAAAAGCCCAAGAGGGTGCCCGGAATACATCACCAAGGTCTGCTCATCAGTCATTTCTGCCAAATATTTCATCACCAAGCGATACTGCGCCCAATTCTGAAAGACTGCACCATTCCCACCATAAGTAATCAACTCATGAGGGTGCTGAGCTACGGCCTTATCCAAATTATTTTGGATCATTAGCATAATTCCAGCGGCCTGCTTTGATCGGTAAGGGTATTCCTCAATGGGGCGAGCATAGATCTCGTAGCTTGGGCGATAGCGGTACATATAAATTCGTCCATAGTGCTCTAACTCTGCTTTAAACTCGGGAGCGAGTGCGCTATGCAGATGCTTGGGGAAATAGCGTAACGCATTGCGTAGGGCGAGTTTTTTTTCCTCGTTTGTGAGAATGTCTTTGCGCCTTGGCGCATGACTGATGCTTGTATCGTAAGGCTGTAAAGCTGGCAATTCGTTGGGGATGCCTTCCAAAATGGCTTTTTGAAAATCGGTCAGTGTTGCAGTTTCCATTATTGATCTAGTTTTAATCGTATTTGTACATGGAATAACACTAAGATACAAATTGTTTTGGATAAGCGTGAAAATCGAACTAAAGGAACCTAAAAATGCCCTCAACGCTGGATTAAGTGCGTCAAGGGCTGGATGTAAAGTATTAGGTTAGTCTTAAAGCTTATCGAATATTGACAATAATGGAGGTTAAGCGGCGATTCGCAGCATCTCCTTCACAGCGCGCTTGTACATTCCGAAAAATATAAACATCTCCAGGTTTGGCCGCTAGTACCATTCTATTCACTTGAGTATTAAATTTAGCACCATTATTCTGAACAACTACGGGGTCCATTCCTCTTCTTTGGTAGATCACCTCATATTTTTGAATGCCACAAGGAAAATCAAAATCAAAGTCATCTGAAAAGAAGCTACGAAGACCTTTATAGACCTTAAACTCGGCGGCAGAGACAAATTCCTGGTTTGGGGTTTGGAATCTAAAGCTTGAGGTGAACGTAAGTAGACTGCCTAGAAGCATTCCAAAAATTAAAATTGCAATTCCCTTTTTCATAAGTTGTGGTGTTTTTTGTTTTATAAAACCGTACACAAATTGAGATTCAATCAATTTTACTGAATCCTAAAGGATGCAGCTTGCGTAATTTGATTTTCCTGACCTGCGCAAGCCGTTGCCTTTCCCTAGGGATGCTCCAAAGGAGTCCTTGGGACCTTTGGCA
>CAZOLU010000009.1:0-18924 GCA_964580485.1 uncultured Saprospiraceae bacterium
AAAATCCCCCTTAGTTTTGCAGGAGAATCAGGAGGATCGCTATGAATATTCCTAACAAAAACGCTAAACAGATGAGAACAATACTAATGGCAAGTTTTTGGGTGCTGCTATTTACCGCTTGTAATAATCCATCCTCTCCCAATACTGATGAACAGCAAGTTTCAAAAGTACAAAAAGATAGCAGTCAAGATGTAGAAAAGACTAAAGTTCCAATAAAAGAGGAAAATATTGAGGCTTTTTTAGATCGCTTTCTAGGAGAGCTATTTTGGGAAAAAGATCTTAAAAAAATAGTAGCTACAGGAAATCCTGCATTAAAGCCATTTGAATATGAGGCTTTTCCCCTACAAGTCATGTGGAGTATGGGGGCTTATTGTAGAAACTACAAGGCTCCTTATGAAGCTGTCTTAGCCCTTAGAACTAATATCCAGAAAATGCCCCCCAAATCAAAGCTTGCTTATAAAAATGAAACTCCTTTTCAAGAAATTAGTGTCTGTGAATTGGATGAAATTGGCTGGGAAGGAGCTCCCGAACCTGCCATCTATTATTATCGTATTGCTGAATTACCAGAAGTCCCGTCGGATGATTTTCAGGTATTTAATCCTATAGATGCATTAGGTACTCTAAAATCAAAACAGTTATATCGTGTGGTCTATTGGGGGGGGAGCTTAGATAGCTATTATGATTTTTATTTTGCCGAAGAGAATGGGCAATTTTATTGGGTGCTTTGGAATCTCTGCAATTGCGAGGCCTAAAATAGATTAAATGGCTCAGAAGTCGAGCGAATTTGGTACCGCAGCTCTCGGCAAATTGCTGAGACAACAAGCAATACCTGCAGCCATCGGGATGTTGGTGATGTCGATTTATGGCATTGTTGATACTATCTTTATTGGTAACTTTATCGATCGTTATGCCATTGGTGCAGTAACCGTAGTACTCCCTATTCAATTTCTCATGTCGAGCATAGGTATGGCGATTGGGGTAGGGGGGGCTTCAATCATTTCTCGTGCTTTTGGGGATGGAAATCGTGAAAAAGCAGAGGATACTTTTGGGAATCAGATCATGTTAGTCCTACTTTTTTCGATTTCCCTCATGATTTTAGGGTTGCTATTTTCTGATGAGATTCTTCAGGCTTTTGGAGCCAAAGGGAAGGTAATGGAACCCGCCCGCATCTATTTCCGCATCATTCTTATAGGGATTCCCTTTTTAGCTTGGGCGATGATGAGTAATCATATTATCCGAGCAGAAGGCTTCCCCCGAAGTTCTATGATGGTGTTGCTGGTACCAGCGATTTTGAATATTGCCTTAGATCCTATTTTTATTGTTTATTTTGATTGGGGTATTGATGGGGCGGCATGGGCCACCTGTCTTTCTTTTGTTGCAAGTGCCCTCTACACCCTTTACTTTTTTATTTTTGGAAAGTCTAGTTTTAGTATTCGCTTTCAAAATTTTGTTTGGAATGCAAAGATTGTGAGAGAGGTGGCGAGTATTGGTTCTGTTACACTAGCAAGGCAAGGGGTGGTTAGTGTGCTTTCTATTGTCTTGAATAATAGTTTAATGTTTTATGGGGGAGAGCTCGCTTTAGCGAGCTATGGGGTCGTCAACCGAGTCATGCTTTTTGCGATTTTTCCCATTCTTGGGGTAACACAAGGCTTTGTGCCCATTGCGGGCTACAACTATGGCGCAAGGTTATATGAGCGGGTGCGCAGCCTGCTGAGTTTGTCAATTAAATCTGCTACCTTATTGGCTCTAGTGATTTTTGTACTAATTATGGGCTTTACCCCCCAAATTGTTCGTATTTTTACAAATGATCCCATCTTGGTCGAAGGAGCTGTACCTGCAATGCGGTTTATTTTTATGGCAACGCCCCTCATTGCAATAAACATGATTACTAGTGCATATTATCAGGCGATTGGCAAGGCTTTTCCGGCTTTATTCCTCACCCTTAGCAAACAAGGCTTTTTTCTCATTCCTTTAGTTTTTCTCATGCCCTTAATTTTTGGACTTTCGGGTATATGGTATGCCTTCCCTCTAGCAGATCTCTTAACAGCGGTATTAAGTTATTTTTATTATCGTTCTGCCCGAAGAAAACTCTTAGTTCAGGAAATATAGTACTGTGCTTAGGCATTAAAAACTGGTAAAACACAGGACTTGATATACATTCCTACATCAATCAACCTTCAATAATCGACTTTTATCATATACGCTGTATTCTGGTGCATACATACTTTGCAACATGGTAAATCCAGACTGATACTGCCCCCGTTGGTTTACAAACATATCGTAACTAAGATAATGTTTACCTTTGGGGAGTAATTCGATAAAGAAATTGGTCGCAGCCTTAGAGTTGGCTTGGTAGAAGTACATCCCATTTTTATAATGATAGGCACTCAGCTGTTGTACAGGATCAAAACCAGAGGGATGCTGACTTTTGAGATGGACAAATTCTAAGGCTGTGCTGGCATGAAAATGAAGTGCTACCCGAACCCGATCGCCTCGTTCCAAGACAGTACTGTCGGAAATAGCTACCAAAGAATCTCCCTTGCTAGTGAAAATGACCTTATATAGTTGCTGATGGATGTAATTAGAGTTGCTGTCTCGCTCTACCAATATAGCATCAATCGGACTGCTATAAGTTTGGAAAATATTACCCATTAGCGGTACCGATTCATTTTGATTTTTAATACGCAGTCGGGGAGCTTCGCTAGGCTCAAAACGTTTTTTCAAGTGCCCAGTACCCGCTTCCATTTTCTCTTCTTTAATGCTTAGAGACTTGTTGTTCCAATGGATTTGAGGTACTTTGCCATCTTCTAGCCAGTTATCACCAAGCAGGAGGGCATAGGTAGCTGCAGCGGTAGCCTTGGTAGAACTCCAATAGTGCTCAGTTTTATTTTGTAGCAGCCAGACTTTCATCGCCTGAACATCTTTAACATCCAAGCCTAGTTCCACAAAAAGCTCAATCATTAGAGCCTGTGTTTCTAGTTTGGCCTGATACCAATAGTAGCCATTCGTAGTTTTCCAGTACATGCCATGCTCGCTATATAAAGCCCGAGCTTTTAGGCTGTCGGCTAGGAGCAAGGCTTCAGTCTTGCGACCTCGGCGATGGAGTGCTAGGGCGATCATTCCCGTGAGATAGTGGTTTTGGGCAAAGTTTTGGCGCTTGCGCCAAGCTTGTTCCAATACAAAATCATAAGCTTGTGCCGTTAAGCTATCTTCAATACCAGTAAAAGAACGAGCATAAAGGTAGTGTAGCTGCAGGCGACCTAATTCAAAGCGGTTGCTGTCGGCTCCAGTTTCCTGAATATAGCCCATCCAATTTTGATATTCTTGAATAACCAGTTGATCTACATAGTCTTGGGCTTGTTGATGAAGTGTCAATGAACGATCTCCTGTGTAGGTTTCCGTGTTAAGATATAGAAGATGTCCAAAACTTTCTACCACATATTGTGAGATGTAGCGATTGGGGCGACCACCATTAAACCAGCCAAACCCACCATTGATATTTTGACGATTGACCAGCTTGTCTAAAGCTGTTTCCTGCATTCTACTCATCGAGCCCAAGTCGAATAGGATACCCAATCGGTGGCGAATCTCCTCTTCGTTGGTGGCCGAAGCTAACCAAGGCGACTCCTCCAAAAGAATGGAAGTCAGTGCTTGATTTTCTTCTAAATCCGATTTAGAAAGTCCCTCTTCTCGCCATTGGGTGAAAATTTGTCTGATCTGTGGGCTTGCATCTAATACAGAAGACGCAAGGGTATTGGCATAGTAGCGATTGAGTAGTTGCTCACTACATTCATAGGGATATTCCATCAAATAAGGTAAAGACCGTAAGGCATCCCAAGCTGGGTTGCTGCTCAGCTCTAATTGATAGCTTTTGACATCATGCTCGGCTTTGGTATTTGCAAAGGCTTGATTTAGGGAATAGTCCTTTTCTTGTCCAGGATCGATAAAAATGGGATGAGCACGAACTGCCAGCATCTCCTTAGGCAATATTTTGAAGCGACCTTGCTCTCCATCTGAATAACTCTTAGACTGAGCAACAATGCGATAGACCAGCTCATGGTATCCTTCTGGAATCTGTAGCGCCCAACTCAACTCCAAAGATTGCATACTATCTGCTTTAAAGCGGATTTTTTTCTTGACTTTGGGTAGAAAACATTGGATCGGCTTCATGCTTTTGGGATCTAAAATTTCTAGTTTGACTCTCCCCGAAAGACCTTCACTACTAAGGTTTGTGAGTTTTACGGTGAACTCTAGTTGATCTCCTACCCGGGCAAATCTAGGGACATTGGGTTGTACCATTAGTTTTTTCTGGGTGATCACCGTTCGATCACTAACCTCAAACTCCATGTTTTGGGTATGGGCAATGATGAGGAGCCGCCATTTGGTTAGGGCTTCGTTCATCACAAAAGGAATCTCAATTTCCCCTTTTTTATTGGTGTACAAATGTGGTAGGAAAAATACATTCTCATTCAGCTTTTTGCGAAGGGGAATCTTGGGTTGAGCAAGAATACCACCTATTCGGTATCTTCTGTTAGCCTCTCTTCCCAATTTTGCTACTACTTGTTTAGGAGCTTCTGCATTAGTGACAACATTAACCGCTTCCTCAAAGCTTTCAGGATCAAATGCAACAACGGTATCATAGCTATAGGTATAGGCTCCTTGGGAATATTCCAATTCGAAGAGCTGATGCCAGTCCAACCCTAAACTATGCCGTTTATAGCGCAGAAATGGATGCTTCATCTGAAACTGATGGGGTTTCAAAACATCCAAAGACGCATCATAGAGGGTGGCGAGCACTTCAGCCTGTAAAGGCTTACCAAATTGATCGCTGATTCGGATTTTCCAGCTTTCTTTTTGTCCTGGAAGGAGCTTATCTCTGAAGCTTATGTATTCAATTTGTAGTTTTGTGGGAGAATAACGAATTTCCACAGCCCCATCATACTGATATTTTCGATTATCCATGACCGCATCAATATAATAATGCACATCTCCCTTAAAATCTTCTGTTACGGCAACTTTATGAATGGTTTTTCCTTCTATTTTTATCCATTTTCGATATAAAAGGCGGTCTGATTGCTCAATGCGTAAAAGTGCGTAGACTTCTTCTTTTGCGGAAGCAAACTTAAAGCTGATACTGTCATCAACATAGCTCACCTTCTGTTCAAGCCTTGCCCAAAAAGGTAGGGAAAGTGCACAAGTCTTATTATTCCAATCAAAAACCTGAAAACGTTCTTCTACCTTCAGCGTATCGGCATTTATACTGTCAATAACCATAAATTCAGCGACATAATCCCCTTCTTCTAAGGAGGCTAGCTGATAGCTCAATACTGATCCAGAGTTGAAGCTAGAGTCGATCAGAAGTTCCCCGCGACCCCAAGTTCTAAACTCATATTCCATATCATAAGGATAGTTGGGGAAAAGTGCATCATGTTCTTTTTGAGATAGAATAAAGTCCGTAGGGCGTTCCCAAATAGCATAGTGTTTGGGCTGTTGGGGGGGCTTGAGCTTATAGATCCGCAGTTGTGCAGGATAATCCTCTTGCATGGCCTCCGTTTTGAAGGCTCGTAAGGGGATGGCATAGCTTTTCCCAGTTTCCAAATCTAGGGGGAGTTGCATAGAAATTTGTAGTGCCTGCTCTGAAAGCTTGACCGTTGTAGTGCTTTCATGTGTTTCACCACTAATAGGATCGCTGACATTCACCTTAATATCATAGTAATATTGCGTAGCAGGTTGGTGTTGGATACTCAGACTACCCGTAAATTGAATATTAAAATTACCCGCGGCATCACTTTCTATATAACCTACTTTCTGAGCCGTAGCTTCCTGAATTTCGGCTTGGGGGCGAGGTTTCCACCAAGGTGTCCAGACATAGGGATGAACGACTCTTTTGTTAATGGTATATTGCACTTTGGCATTGGCAATAGGGTAGCCTGCAAAGGCTTTGACATTCCCCTTGACGCTAACCTCATCTGTAACATTATAGTGTTGCTTGATGGGCATAAAATTGACGCTGAAACTAGGGCGTTTGTAATGTTCTACTTTAATGGTGTAATCTCCGCCTTTGATCGCTAAGGCTGGGGATTTGTAATCACCACCCTTCCAAGCTTCATCCAGAACAATTCTGTAATCTCCTGCCAACTGTGATGGGGGAATATAAAAGGAGTCGCTAAAACTTCCATAGCTATTGATTTTGCAATAGGCATCATCAACTGGTTGACCCCGACTATCTATAAGGCTGATATGTGCAGTCCAAGTGTGTGTTGCTTCTTCAACATTTGTAGTCGCCAAACTATCTGCTAAAACCCGACCTTCTCCATCACTCAATATCCCTTTGAAGTATACGGTCTGTCCAGGCTGGTAAATGGCACGATCACTAAAAAAGTGGATCTTTTTGACCTGAGGTTCTTCTGGTCTATAATATCGAGAAGGGGTTGGAATGACTTCATCCATCCAGAAACTATCCTGCTGACTAATAAACTTTAGGTTTCTGTAAAAAGGAAGGGTTTGTAGTGGATTGCCATTTTCATCATAGGTCCATCTCTTTTTCTTCTCCATGCTAAATGTTGCTGCGGGGCTACTACCGCCTATCTTGACCCAGTCGTAGACAAAAACTGTATCGAGTATGGTGTCAATTTGTTCTTCAAAGGTTTCAGGATGAAAACTAGTAATCGCTTTGGGGGCTAGACTGTCTCCTGTGATTTGATAAGCCCAAATAGAAATATTCGGAATAGGAGCACCTGTGCTTCGATCTACAAAGTAATAACGAATACTATCTTTTTGATTTTCTATAATCGGCATAATACTCGACACCTGAATCTCTACCGACTCTTCATGCCAACGCTTATCATGCTTTAGGAAGTACATTTTAAGCTCATAATTGCCTGGGGGCAGCGCTTTCATGGGGAGTTCTATCTGGTTTTGGCGGAGGTCACCATTACTTAGATTTTTAAGACTGTAATTTTGAATTGCGGTGGAGTCTGCAAGTACCCATGCGTCTGTATACTGGTTGGCCGCTTGCTTTTTAGGGTTGCGTTTTAGGGGGTAAACCTTTATTTTGATGGCATCGACATTACGAGTAGTCGCCATGATTTTAAAGGGGCGATGGGGGGCTACATAGCGTTCGGCAGAAAGGGCGAGCTTTTGCCTTGCTAGTTCTTTGACTAACTTTCGTAAAGCTGCGGAATAGGAGTCTTCTGGATACTTTTTCAAGAGATCCTGCGCCAAGTTCAGTGCTTTTTTCCAATAAAAACGTTGATAAGCATATTGATGAGGAGATTTTTCATAAGGTTCTCCCAAACGGCGATAAAGTTGAACCAACTCATACCCTAATCGGCTAGTATAGCTACTACTTTTATAGCGTTCTAGTAGTTGGTGAAAGGCTTGAAGGTAGAGCTCATCTCTATTTCCCAAGAAGGAGATTTGATGCATTTTTTCTAGACGAGCCATTTCCCAAGATAAAAAGCCAATAGTATCATTGGGGAATGATTCCAATTGTAGTTCTAATATCTTCTGAAACCCTTTGATGGCTAAGGAGGCCCTAGAGTTTTCCTTAGGAAACTCCGTTTTAATAAATGTGTTTGTTGGACTGAAAATAGCTGGATTTTTACCCAAAATTAGTGATTTTTCCAAATCAAAATACTCTAGATATTGCTCGAAGACGAGTTGATACAAACGTGTTGTAGAACATACAAAATTAAAGATCTTCACTTCTTCAAAAGTTTCGGGATCGAATGTTGTACTATAGCCTTGAGTGTTGGCCTTAAAGAAGGGCTCTGTATTGATCTGTAAAAGCTGTTCCTCCTTCAGTAAAAGTTGAGCAAGACTATCTGCTTTGGATCGATTTGTAATCTGATAACTGCCTTCCAGATAAAGGTTAAGTTGTTGAATTTTAGCAATATGGTGAAAAGGGGATTTGTTATGTACTATAAGCCGACCTAGTAATTTTAGCTTGGTGCTATCATGTACCATTGCAGCTAACAACTGGTACTGTTGCCAAAGCATGGAGTCGGAAAGTTGGGTAATTCCTTTGTTTTGATGGGCGAGTACTAGTGCTTCGCTCAATTCCTTGATCTCGTGCCAGCATTGTATTAGTGCTAATTCTTTTCCTAGTGCTTCTGGGAAATTTTTATCCGTCAGCTTAAAATAAGCTACATGATCCTTCAGGGCTAGGGTGGCATCCAACCCAACTTTTTGCTCATGCATGAATTTGATCCGCTTGAGATTCATTTGTTCTAGCAGAATAGAGCCTTCTCCTTGTTTTAGGAGTAAGCGCAGTTGATGTTGATAAAGCCGCAAGCGGCTTTGATAGGCATTTTCAGATTGCTTGCTAAAGTCATACACTAAAAAGCTGTCTAAGCCCTGAATCGGAATACTTTGTCGACTGTTGCTATCAATATCCGTACTGAACTGTTCAAGCAAGGTTCCCAAAAGATCTAAACTTTTGGAATAGTAGGTTTTGGCATAGGTCGGCTTAGATGGGTTGATGAAAAAGAACTCTTTTTGGTAAGAATGATCCATATTAAATTCTTGGCCAAGCCACCATAGCAATTCCTTATTGCAGTAGGCTGCAACTTTTGCGGAGCTTTCATAGACCTTTAGGCTTTTGAGTATCTGATACTTTCGGTAAATAATTTTATAAATGGAGGATTGTCGGTCTTGTTCTATCCACTTGAGTAAGAAAGGGATATTTTCAAGATCTACCTTACCATAACTATATTCATTAACATTTTGAAGTTTGCTTAAACTCCAGTCTATCAAATCAACATCCTTACGCAGTACTCCCTCTACATAAAAGCACCACCAACGATCATTGATATAATAATGCTTTTTTCCTTTAGCAACTGCTGCCCATTTTTTAGTATTGAACCGTTCATTTTTATCATAAAAGGTTTCAATAAAGTCATTGAGGTCCCTCAGGAAATCATCAATGGAGCTAGCATTTTGATAATAACGCTTTCTATATTTTGTATCATCCAGTTGTTCTTTTCGCTGAATATAAAAGTTTCGATAGCGTGTTAAGGAATCTCTTAATGCTAGGAGAGAAGGGATTTTGGGATTCCGACTTTCAGGCTCTAAACGATAGTGCTCTACTAAGTCTTTGAATCTGAAATCGGTATTATTGGGTTGTAAAAACCGATTTTGTGCAAAAATAAAACTACTGGATAGAAGGAATAAGAGGGTTGGTAAAATACGAAGCATTACTAGTGTTTTAAGTAAAAGAAGGATAGTTTATAAATATATACCTTTATTCAAACATAGTTAGCTACAAACCAAGCTTTTTAGTTTCAAATGTTATGAAAATCCTAAGGGTAGCCATTTTTAGATCAAAAATATAGATCTATCCGTATTAAATAATAAACAGGTTGCGCTAAAGATCGCCCAAAAGGTCAAAAAGAAAGTGCCTATGTTCAAGATAGAAAATTTTTTAAGCATTATACTCACCGCTCTAGTGGCGGTCCTTATTTTTGTAATTCCACTACTCAAACAACAGGAAAAGAAGTCTAGTGCTTCTTATCAGACAACGGATCGTCCAACAGCGGAGCAAGATGCAGAAGTCTATACTTATAAGTGGGATGTAGCCTATGTAGATTCTATTTATAATTTGATGGATAAAAAGCTGGATCGTCCTACATACTTTTACCAGGAATTTCCATTATTGTTTCTACTTTCTGGAAAGATTTTAGAAGATTCTGTGACCCATGCATTAGTAGTCCAAGAGAGTTTCAACAGTAGTATGATTATAGAGCTGTGGCAATTAGAGCCTGACTCTATTTGGAATAAAAAAAGTGATTTGTTCCTTTCAGAACTCCCTAGTGTTGAATTTGATCCTTATTTGGCAGATTATAATTTTGATGGCATTAAGGACATTTATATCCCTCTAGAAACGGTGATGCAAGATCGTTACCCTCTACAAAAGGGCTTACTTTGTACCATTGATAGTGCCTATACGCTTCGCTCTCACCCAGAAGTCAAAACCTGGAGTAATTTTGAATTGGGAGCAGATTCCACCCAAGTGCTTTATTCAGAAAGTTATCAAGTATACGACAATGGGGCTAAACTAGTTTGTCGACTCAAGCACCAATGGATTGACAAAACTTTGGTTACCGCAGGACTGGATTGTCCTTAAAATCAGGAGTAGATGGATAGGGTTTTAGACTCGTTGTAAATCTACCAACTTTTTATAAACGCCATTTTTTTGAATCAAGGTTTCGTGTTTACCACGCTCCACAATAGATCCATCTTGCAAGACCAAAATCTCATCAGCATGTTGAATAGTAGAGAGGCGATGGGCAATAATGATAGAGGTTCTGTCCTCTAATACTTTTTTTAAGGCATTTTGAACGGCCTGTTCTGATGCTGAATCGAGTGCAGAGGTTGCCTCATCTAAAATTAAAATTGCTGGATTGCGCAAGATTGCCCTTGCAATGGTTAGGCGTTGGCGTTGCCCACCGCTCAGTTTCATCCCCCGATCTCCTATAATCGTTTGATATCCTTGCTCGGTTTGCAAAATAAAATCATGGGCATGTGCAATCTTGGCGGCTTGTTCTACCATTTCAGGAGTGGCCTTATCCATTCCAAAAATAATATTATTATAAATACTATCGTGAAACAAAATAGCATCTTGTGAAACTAGTCCAAAACAGGCTCTTAGGTCAGACAATTGATAATCTTTGATATTTGTTCCATCAATTAGAATTTCTCCTATTTGTGGATCGTAAAAACGAGGGAGTAGATCCGCAATGGTAGATTTTCCAGAGCCAGAAACCCCCACTAATGCAATACTTTTACCTTTTTCGAGGGTGAAATTGATTTGATTTAAGACCTGTTGCTCTCCATCGTAGCTAAAACTCAGGTTTTTTACTTCTACTTGCTGTTGAAAGTTTTGAAGTGGAAGGGCTTGATCTTTTTCTTTTATTGGGTTTTCTGTTTCTAAAATTTCTTGTAGGCGATCTGTCGCTGCTCGCCCCTTTTGTAGGTCGTACATGGCTGATGCAAAGGATTTTGCAGGATCAATAATGTTATAAAACATTAAAATAAACATTACAAAGGTAGACGCTTCAAAATTCCCCCCAAAAACCAAATGTCCCCCATAGAGTAGTAAGGCTGCAATAACGCAAATACCCAAAAACTCAGTAAGAGGGGATGAAAGGTCTTTACGGCGTTGAATCCGATTGTTAAGCTGGCGATTGTAGCGATTTTCTGCTTCAAACTTTTCTGCCTGGTAAGCCTCTGCTGAAAACCCTTGTACCACACGCAAGCCTCCTACCGCCTCATCAATGAGGCTCAATAAACGCCCCAAGGAAGCCTGTGCTTTGGCAGATTTTTTTCTTAACATACGCCCAAGCTGTCCGATAATCAAACCAACAAACAGAAATAACCCAAAAGAAAATGCAGTAAGATAAGGACTAATGTAGAGCATGATGAGTAATGATCCTAGTAGCATCAAGGGTGAGCGAACCAGCGTTTCCAAAGATCGGAGTACACTCCATTGTACTTCTTTGACATCAGCGGTGAGCCTTGACATGAGATCCCCTTTTTGACTATCGCTAAAGTAGGACAAAGGAAGACTAATGAGTTTATTGAATACTTTTTTGCGAAGCTCATACTCAATCCCATTTCGGACAGGAGCCATGACAAATAGGGCTAGGTATCGGCTGAGGTTTTTGAGGAAAAAGCAAAGAATAATGAGCGCACAGACTAGGAGTAGTGCTGCTGATCGACCATGGTCTAAAAGATATTGTATCAAAAAGTGATTGAAGTGGTGAACGAGTTGGTCAACTAAGCCGCCTGAGGCGGCTTTAGAGGGGATTTCTGGAGCGTCTTCTTTGAATAAAATATCTAAAAAAGGTCCCAGCAAAACAAGGGAGATAATGCTAAAAAGGGCGGTGAGTAGGTTGAAAAGGACATTGCTGGCAGCTAGCCCCCTGTAAGGGGCAAGATAACGCAGGAGAACAAAGAAGTTTTTCATGTATGAAGATTTCACCCACTACTTGTGCAAAGAAAAGTGGCATGAGTTTTAGTTCGCTAATCAGGGCTGTATCGGTGACCTAGTATTCATCAATCAAAACCTCATAAAGCTCATCTAGTTCATCAAAAGACTTATACCCCACTTTTTCTTCTTCTCCACCTTTTAAACTTAGTCCGTAGAGTTCTAAATTTTGCATGAGCTCTTCATATTCATGTGCTTTGAAGGGAATGCTAAGCATAATAGGATATTGCTTGCCAAGCTGTTGTAATTGCTCTAGGATTTCTTTTTGTGCTTTTAAAGCAGACCAAGAAAGTCTATTTTTTTCAAAATCTAGTAAGAAAAACTCCACTAAATCTTCCCAGTCTTTCCAGTCGCTTGTCAAATTGCTTAGATCAGTCCAGGTCTCCACTACCTGTTCTCTAATGAGAGGGATATGCCCTGAAAGGTGTGCAATCTCCTTATTTGGAGTAAACCCACTGACTTGGATGGCATCTAATTTTAGCTCTTCTATCAATTGGTGCAACTGTTCAATATCAAGTATTGGCCCGAGTTCTCCAACAATTTTAGGTCCAGCCAACCATTCTCGCATAGCATGAAAGGTATTGGGTGAAATGTAATTGGGATGCTGCTCATCCAAGCAAAACCCTAACCAGTCGACCCCCCAGGCAGAGAAATAGCGTGCATCGGTGAGGTTGGCAATTGCAGAGGCTTTGATAGTCGTTTTTAACATATTTATGGTTTTTGCTAAAGCGGATTGCTGTACAATACCCACAAAGCTAAGGGGGATTCTAAGAAAATGCAAGCTCCTTTTATTTTTTATTTTAAAATTTTGGATTATTCGCAGCCGCATGCGGCTGTGCGGGCGAGCAACGCCGTAGGTGCGGTCACTATACCCAAAACCATGCTAGGCAACTTGAATAAAGACTTGCAAAAATCGAACACTTGCTGTATCTTTGTAAGCCATTTATATTTCAAACGCTTAATTACCAATACTATGCGCCGAGTTTTAGCCTTCATTTTTGTCCTTAGTTCCATACAATTACTCTGGGCACAGCAAAATTGTGAACAACGTTATAAAAGCCGAGTCTTCAATTCCATCCAAATCTATCGGGATGTAGTATACAGCCAAGATGCGCCATCTCTTCTTGCTGCTTCTTTAGGAGCAGAAACCACCTTTGACCAAGATTTGGTGATGGACATTTTTATGCCAGCTCCAACAGATACGGTGAGCAATCGCCCCGTTGTGATTTTAGCACATGGCGGTGGTTTTGTGAACGTGTTTTTTATGGGAGGCACAGTCTTGGTAGGAACCAAAGACAATGAGGACATCCAGGCACTCGCCGATACGCTCGCACATTGGGGTTTTGTCACCGCAAGTATTGAATATCGGGTGGGCTTTGATGTGTTGAGTACAACTAGTATAAAAAGGGCGGTTTGGCGAGGTGCTCAAGATATGAGTGCTGCCATTCGATTTTTTAGAAAGAATGCCCAGTGGTTTAATATTGATCCTAATCGGGTTTTTATAGGGGGAAGTAGTGCAGGGGCTTTTTGTGCTATTCATAGTACTTTTGTTGATAGTGATGAACGAATCCCTGAGAGCTTTGAGCAAAATCTACTTACGGCCGATCTAGGCGAGTTGCACAGCCGTCCTGTTGTGGAATTGACGGGCTTTAACCCTTTTGCTGGTAGCAATGTATTGGCAAATGATGTAGATTCTATCGCCCAAGGGGTGGTGGCCTATTGGGGGGCTATTGCTGATACAGAGATGCTGACGGGTAATAATCAGGCTCCTTTGCGTATGTTTCATGGAACGAATGATGCTATTGTAGATTCTCGTTGTGCCAAGCCTTTTTCTAGTTTAATTTTAGTGGCTCCGGTAACCTGTGGCTCGGAGATTATTGATTCGGTGATGAATGTGTTGGGAATGCCCCATGAAACTACCATCGAACAAGGTGAAGGGCATGAGTATTGGGGGGTGTTGAATGGTCTTTGGACCAGCTCTGGACCTAATAGCTTCTGGAAACCCATGATTGATGAAACGGCTAGTTATTTTTATGAGCTAATGCGTCCAGCCAGTCCTCAAATTCAAGGACCCAATTTCGCTCAACCTCAAGTGAATTATACCTATAGTATAAGCAATCCTGACCCCAACGCTACTTATTGTTGGAGTATTGATGGCGGTGTAATTGTTTCTCAAAATACAACTGCTGCTACTATTGATGTTCAGTTTTACAGTAGTACTACTTTGGGTGTGGTTCGAGTGCAGAAAATTGATGCGGCTGGAGTAGCTTCTTTGGAAACCACAACTCCAGTTAGTGTGAGTACGGCATCTTCTACTCAGTTTGTAGAACCTTTGGAGGTAAAAGCTTATCCTTCTCCTGCAAAAGACTACTTACAGGTGGAGCTGAATACTATGCCAGATCAAGATTGTACCGTGGAGCTTTGGGATGTTCATGCTCGTCGAATACTGACGCTGCAAGCTCGCACCCAAAATTTTCAACTCAACACTAGTACGCTTGCTAGTGGTCTTTATCTACTCAGGGTGAGTAATGCTCAGGAGCTATGGCAATCAAAAATAGTTATTCAGCACTAAGATCTATTGCTTTGGACTACTCAACATCTTGGCTAAATAAGCTTTCGCTGGATCGGGCTCGGGCTCATAACGAAGGGTTTTAGGGTTCCAATTGTAAATGAGGAGATCCCTTTGGTTGCGAAAATGGGTTTTCCCATTCCGAACAACGGGTACCTGATATTTTACCTTAGCTAAGATCTGTGTGTTGAGGAATTGAAGTTCCGCTTCTACTTTTTTATCTGCTTCCTGATCATCAAGAAAATTAAGTAGATGCGCTACGGCTATGATGCGGTCGCTTCGTAATAAGAAATACTGTCGATAGTTGCTACAATATTTTTCGGATTGTACACCATGATCGACAAGCAAAATCGAATCATTTAAAAACTGGTGTACCTGTGATTTACGGTAACATAATTGAGGATCACTTTTAATACTGAACTGATCTAAAAAAGCAACACTGTCTTTTTGGAACTGAAAGAAATAGTACTTCCAATAAGAGTACTGATCTGTGTTAGGGATTTCTAATCCTAAAATCAGATGTGTAGGAGCTGTTCCTAAAGAAATCTTTTTATAAAACCCTCTGGGTTCTAAGTCTCCTGCCAGCTTTGAGGCGGCAACACCTTCAAAGTTCAATAAGAGATCCATCACTTGCTTTAGTTCTAGCTGTTCAAAGTTTTGTTGTACATAATCATTTACCCATTCTTGGAAAAAATGAAATTGTATAGCCTTCTTCTTTATTGCCTCGGCTCTTGCCTTTGCAGCCTTTTCTGCAGCTAGGTCGGCTTGGAGCTTTTCGAATAGAACCGCCGAATCTAGAGCTACGGATGCTCTATTGTCTACTTTCGCTTGGGCTCTAGTTTCAGTCTTTTGTTGCTGAATCATTCTACTAATAAAATAAGTGAGCAGCATCGCAACTACTAAGGCTGACAGAATCCAGTATGTTTTTTTATTCATCAGAGAGGGATTTATTAAGTAATTGTCGTTCATTACTTACGGATAACTATTTCATAAGGTCTATTAAAATAACAGAAATTAGGCATTCAAAAAATGATTTAGCCAATTATATGACACTGTTTTAATCGCTCTATTGGCAATCTCTACAAGATTCCCTATCTTGGAACTTAAAATAAAAGTAGACAGCAGTTATGGGGAAAATAGCCATAGAAGGCATGGAGTTTTATGCTTATCACGGATTTCATCCTGAAGAGCAACTTATAGGAGGTCGTTATCGCTTAGATGTGTATGTTCATTTGAATACTAAGGCAGTAGTAGAATCTGATGAGCTAGGAGATACCATCAATTACGAAACGATTTACCGCATCGCCAAACTGGAAATGAATAAACCATCTAAACTTATTGAAACGGTAGCTCAGCGCATTGTCAATCGGATCAAGTCTATTTTTGAAAAGGTGGAACAATTGCAACTACGTTTATCGAAGTTAGATCCTCCTGTGGGTGGAACGGTAGCAAGAACTTATATCGAGTTGGAGGAAAATTATCTTATTTCTTGTGCAAAATGTAAGAAGAATTTCCTCTCACATGCTCCTGGGGATTGTTGGACCAAGCACGGCAAGATTTACCCTGAAACTCAAGCTACTTTGATACGTACCTATGGCAAAAATATATGTAAAAAATGTTTAGAACCCTACTTTATTAAAGTTCCAGAAGATGCTTAGTCTGTTTTTTAATCAGGAGGACTCCAAAGAGGAGGCTCCGCAAGTACTGAACTTCCTCCCCGCTCAACTCAGACCTTTTAGCCCAAAGCTTTGGGAATACACTGCTGCAAATCGATTTGAGGGAAAGGTGGTGGTAGTTGGGGCTGGAATTGCCGGACTTACTGCTGCCTACTACTTACAACAGCAAGGCGTAGAGGTAGAACTTGTAGAAGCAGATAGCTCAGCTGGTGGGCGCATCCGTACACTTCGTGGCTTTGCAGACTTCCCTCTAGATTTAGGTGCCGAGTGGCTGCATGGCGAGCAGTCGGCACTTTGTCAGTGGTTGGATCAAATGGGGGCGCAATTTTATGAAGATGATAGCGAAGAGTTGATCTGGTTTAAGGGGCGCTTGATGTCTTGGAAAGAAGATCGCCGCTTGCGGCAATGGGGCTATGCCGTAGAGGAGTTGGAAGATATGAACCTAGATGACATTAGCCTTTGGCAATGGGCTCAAGAGGAGTCTTTTGGACAAGAAATGCGCAATGTTATTGAATATACAGCCAATGAGTTGGGAACTTCCGCTCGAAGATTGGGGGTGAAAGGTTATAGTTGGAGTTCCCGAAAATGGTCGGCTGGGGAAATAGATTTTAAATTCCAAACCTCTTTTTATGATGTGGTTAAGGCTTTACTGATTCAACCCCTTGCTAAAATTACGACGCTAAATTGTCCAATTACAGAGATTAAGTATCACAAATCTAAAATTTTACTCAAAACCAATACCCATCAATTTTTTACTGCCGATAAGGTCTTGATAACCGTACCTCTGGCTGTGCTTCAACATGGAGATCTTCGTTTTTACCCAGACTTGCCCCTAGCCAAAAAGAGAGCTATTGCCAATATCGGTATAGATGGGGGAATGAAAATATTTTTGAAATTTAAAGAGCGTTTTTGGGCAGATAATATCTTAGGAACTTATTGGGCTCCGTCTTATTTGGATGCTAAATATGGAAAACAAGGAGAGGATGAGGTCTTAGAAGCCTTTATTATGGGGGGAAAAGCGGATATCCTAGAAAGTTTGGATGAAAAAGAGGCCATCGACTTACTTCTTGCTGAATTGGATGAGATCTATGATGGACGGGCTTCTGCGTTCTACCTTGAGCATTTTGTGCAAAACTGGGGCCAAAGCCCCTACATCAAAGGCGCTTACTCTTATAGCAGTGTAGGAATAGAAGATAGCCGAGCTATTTTAGCCAAGTCTCTCGAACAGAAACTTTATTTCGCAGGCGAAGCCTGCCAAATAAATGGCCACCACCAAACTGTACATGGTGCATTTGAGTCAGGCTACGAACAAGCGCTACGCATATTGCTTGATGCCCAAGCAACGCTTTAGGATAAACTATTTTTTTAGTTAATGAAAGCCTTGCTAATATTGACGTTAAAGCATTTCGAAATATTTTTCTTTTCAATAGATGGCAAATTGGAACATGAATTGATTAACGAATAAGTACTGAAAAAATCTACTACATTTATCAACCAGTAAATTGAAGTTTTATGTTTAAAAGAATAAGTCTACTCAGCCTGACAGCCCTCTCCATGATCTTTACACTGTCAAGCTGTGATGTGTTACAAGACGTAGCCGAAACTGCTTTGAGTAGTGGTGGTGCTGCTGCACTTACCGAAGGCCAAATTGGAGAAGGTCTAAAAGAAGCCCTCAAGCAAGGGGTGCGTAAGGGCGTAAACACCCTATCTGTAAAAGATGGTTATTTTAAAAATCAAACTGTGAAAATCCTCTTTCCTGCCGAGGCTCAAAAGGTAGAAAAAACCCTTCGAGATATTGGGGCAGGATCTATGGTAGATGATGCCATCGAAAAGTTAAATCGCGCTGCAGAAGATGCTGCTTCTGGGGCCAAAGATATTTTTGTTAATGCGATTACCAGCATGACTATTCAGGATGCTACCAATATTTTGATGGGGGAGAAGGATGCTTGTACGCAATATCTCAAGCGTACCACCTCTGATCAGCTCTACCAAAAATTTCAGCCAGTCATCAAAAACTCTTTGAATAAAGTGGGGGCCTTGAATGTTTGGAATACGGTGATTACGCGCTACAACAGAGTTCCTTTGGTAGAAAAGGTGAATCCCAACCTAGACGACCACGTAACTAATAAGGCCATGGATGGACTTTTTGTGATGGTAGAAAAAGAGGAGTCGAACATCCGTGCCAACCCAATTGCCCGAACTACCGACTTGATGAAGCGCGTCTTTGCTAAGCAGGATAAATAAGGCAAGAATTAGACGAACTGCCAAATCTCTACGTTAAATAACTTGAAGTTCTTCGCTATGCGTATGGCTTCAAGTTTTTTTTTATTTTTGTCTCTTAATTTCCATTTTACTCAATATTTTGATCTTTTGAGGATCAAACAACACAGAATCGTATAGTCCATGCAGTTGAATTTGCCGTTGATGTTCCTTTGGGGGAGTCTTTTTCTATTATGCAGCATCGCTACAGATGCACAAACCCTACTTCAAGTAGTACCTTTAGAGGATAACCCCCAATTACATACACAAGCTCCTCGTTCTCAAATACTGAGTCGCAACAATCAGGTTTGTCCTAGCTTGACGCTCTCGCTTCCATTTTTTGATGATTTTGCCAACAATCCCAATGGTTTTTATCCTGACTGTGCCAAATGGCAGGACAATCACGCCTTTATCAACCAAACGATGGCCTT
>CAZOLU010000009.1:18934-24329 GCA_964580485.1 uncultured Saprospiraceae bacterium
CCTTCCAGCCTCCAAGTATCGGGGTGGCAACCTTAGATGGATTGAATCCTGAGGGGAACCCCTACAATCAGTTTGCCAATACTTCTATTCCCGAATCTTCGGATACCTTGACCTCTCAACTGATTGATCTTTCTACTTATAACAGTGCTTCCCAACTGATTTTGAGCTATTTCTATCAACCTATGGGGCTTGCAGATCGACCCGAAGATACCGATTCCCTCTTTTTGGAGTTTAGAGATACTGCGGGCAATTGGATTCAAATTGTGAGTCATGCTGGATTGCCCGATACCACCACTCCCAACGCTCGCATTCCATTCCAACAAAATTTTGTAGGGATTCGCGATGGGGCTTTTTTGCATGCAAATTTTCAATTTCGTTTTCGCAATTATGCTACAATTACTGGAAATAACGACCATTGGCATATTGATTATGTTTATCTCGATGCGAATCGTACAGATACTATTGCCCCCGTTTTTTATCCTGATGTGGCTTTTACAGAACCGCCTGTGAGCCCTTTGGGAGATTATACGGCAATACCTTGGCGACATTTCAACAGTAGTGTATGGAATATGGATGTAGATATCTTTTGTACTAATCATGGAAATGTTACGGGAACCCTAGACCGTTTGTATCTGATTGAAGATAGTAGTGGATTAAGTATCTTGAATAGCCCAGTTCCTGCGATTACTTATGGGCCTAGTCCTAATTTGAATGATGCTTATAATGCTCCAGTGATTAGCAGTTTTAATAATTTCACCCCTACTGCTCCTACGGAATTGCAATCTACCTATATTATTGATAATCCTTCCGACTTTCAGAATAATCCCTTGTTTAGTAAGAATGATACAGCCTATCGCAATACGGTTTTGTATAATTATTATGCTTATGATGATGGAACGGCGGAAACACGGATTATTGCAGCAGGGATTGGTACACAGGTAGCGGTGCAGTTTCAAGCGTTGGCAGACGATACCTTGCGAGGGATTTATTATCACCTCCCTTATTTTACTAATCGGGATGCTAGTCAGGATTTTGTGAATGTGAAAGTTTGGGCAGATGATAATGGAACCGTAGGAACAGAGCTTTTTTCAAGGGATATTTATCGTTTGAGTTATGGCTATGGGCCTAATGGATTCCGCTACATGGAATTAACAGATTTTACAGGGAATCCTACTCCTATTGCATTGACGGCTGGAACTACCTTTTACATTGGTTGGCAGCAGGCTTCTACCATAGAAGTCCCTATTGGCTTTGATCGATCTGCCAACAACAACGATAAAACATTTTTAAAGGTAGGCGGAAATGCTTGGGTCAATTCGGATCTGTATGGAACGGTGATGATTCGCCCTCTGTTAAGTCCTGATAACGACCCTCCTCTAGTCCCTATTGATTTGGTGGAAAAACCTGTGGCTACCATAGATTTGCAGATGTTCCCTAATCCAACACAGCATATACTCAACTTATCTTGTAAGGCCTGTCAATGGGAGGAGCATCAATATCAGTTGCAGGTTGTCAATGCGCTTGGTCAAGTGATTCAAGAGCTTGCTTGGCAGGAGCAGCTAGATTGTCATCAACTGCCTCAAGGGATGTATTGGGTTCGACTCTTAGAAGATCAACAACCTGTTTTGCAAAAGCAACTCCTCAAGTACTAGGAGATGGCCTGATTTTATTTAACCCACTTGCTGATTCAAGTCATTTATTCTGTTGAGAATACGTTGTATTTTTAGACCAATTCAATTCAGGGGCACTCCCCAATTACCAATCTAAAACTACAAATTCTCAAAATTATGGATTTACGTATTGAAAATATCAACTTAGAGCAGGAAGCGATTGAGCTTGTTGCACTTAAAAAACTAAACTTAAAAGATTATATTGTTGTAGATCAAAGCTTTGAAGCTTCGGGGAACCTAGCACAGCAATCTGCTCATATTTTTCGTTTTCCAGATGCTGTGGTAGAAAAAGGAGCTAAAATTGCCCTATTTGTTGCCGCCAAAAAGAAGGCTTCTTCCCTGGAGGACTATTTCTTGAATACTTTGTATCAACAGGTCTTTTTCTGGGGCTTGGAGGAAGAAATCCTAGACGATCAAGGGGACACCGTTTTCTTATACAAATTGGAAAAGGTTGATGCCAAGTATCAGGAGAAGGTTTAGGGGATATACTCCAAAACTTATAAACAAATTGCGAGTAGAGCTGTTGGTAGTATATATGTATATTTTTAATTTAAAATTTAATGATCTCTATGAATTTCAAACTATTCACTTTTGTATTAGGCATTTTATTATTCACTGCATGCAATACAGATAGCGCTAGTGAACATCCTAACAATTCCAAGAAGTCTGCTGCCAACAGTACTAAATCTACCTCTTCCAAAGGGTTGAGTGGTAATTGGAAAGTTGTGTCTTGGAATAAGACTGATAAAGGGGAGCAGGAGCTCAGTGATTGTGACCAGAAAACCATTTGGACCTTCAGCGATGAAGATATGGAACCTTTGGGCGACGGAACTCAGGTTAAAAAACTATTGGCTAAGGCGCCTGAGAATTGCGAAGATTTTGGTTTTGAAGCCAAATGGACGCTAAAAGACGGGCGTTTGTATGTTTCTAAAGCTAAAGTTGGTGGTTTTGGAGGACTATCGCTTTCTGGGTTATTAGAACTTCAGGAGCATACCGATAAAAAGCTTGTTGTTAAGCATATGAAAAATATCATTACACTAGAAAAACAGTAGTTGTATTTTACGCTAAAACTTCACTTGTAGTTAATCAACAAAACCATAAAAACATAAGTCATTCCTTATCTTGAGCCCATAGAGCAGATTAAATATTGCATTTGCTTGGCATCTTGGGCTAGACTATTAGACCCAAAGACAGGAGACATCATCTTGTCTTTGGGTCTTTTAGTCTAAAAGTGTAGCGGTCTAGCCTCCAAAGGGATATTTTTTACAGTATGTCTTTAGCTTAATTTTAGACTCCCTACGCTAAACACCTACTTTTTGGCAAAAAAGAGTGCTGAGAGAATCGAAAACTGTCCAACCCCAAGCCCTAGCTTTTCTCCGAAGGAGTCGAGAAAGGCTCGTCTTGCTGCAAGAGCAGCTCCAAGATAAAATCAGCAGAGTGTCATCTAGCACACTCTGCTGATTTTTTTTATTATTTCAACCCTAAAACTACTTGCGCATGCCGACAAGGCGGAAAAAGAACTGATTGATTAAGTAGATCAACCAATACATCACAGGTACAATAACTAGGGTAAGGAAGGTAGCAAAGGTTAATCCATAAACTACGGTCCAAGACATTGCCCCCCAGAAGGCTGCATTATCTCCCCCCCAATAAATATTAGGGTCTAAATTCATCACCAAACCATAGAAATCAAAATTAAAACCTGTTGCCAAAGGAATTAACCCCAATACGGTAGTGATGGCGGTTAGCAAAACGGGGCGGAGACGGGTTTTACCCCCTTGAATAATGGCTTGTTTTACTTGGTCATTACTCAGAAAGGCTTGCCCCGTTCGTTCCTGTTCCTGTTTTCGTAGAAAATTGGTATAATCAATCAGTACAATCGCATTATTCACCACCACTCCAGCCAGTGAGATAATCCCGATTCCTGTCATAATAATAACAAAGTCCATTCCTGTAATGACATAGCCCAAGAACACCCCAATGGTACTAAACAAGACCGATAGAATGATAATGATGGGGGCGGTTAATGAGTTGAATTGTGAAACTAAAATCAAGAAAATCGCTAAAACTGCAATCAAAAAGGCCGTAGATAGAAATTCCATGGCTGCCGCTTGCTCTTCCTGCTCCCCCGTAAATTTATAATTATAACCATCTGGAAGATCAAACTCTCCCATTAAATATTCTAGTTCTTGTACAATTTCATTAGCATTATAGCCCTCAATCACATTAGAGTAGATGGTGATGGTGCGTTTTTCATCCTTGCGTTTGACGGCATTAAAAGTACTGCTGGGTACTTTTTTGGCTACTGCCGAAATTGGAATTTGAACGATTCTACCCCCTGCATCCATATTTCGGAAGGTGACCATCTGGTTCATCAAAGCCTCTTGACTATTGCGGTATTCATCATCAAAACGCAGCATAATGGGGTATTCATCCTCTCCATCTTTGAGTTTGCTAACTTCTCGACCGTAAAGTGCTGTTCGGATGGTCATCGCAATATCATAGGTGGATAATCCATATCTTCGGGCAGCATCTCGATCAATTTTGATGAGGTCTTGCTGTACGTTGGGCACAATGTTCATTTTCAGTTCTTCTACGCCTGGAACATTGGCTTTTTTGAGGTAGCTCAATGCTCGGCTAGCTACCTGAGAAAGGTCTCGCATAGTTACCTCATCACCCGAGATTTCTAGGTTGACAGGCTTTCCAGTGGGTGGCCCTTCTTGGTTGCGATCTACAATAATTTCTACCCCGGCATAGCCTTGCAGCGACTTTCGGATATCTTCCATAATTTCTACCGTAGAAATCCCATTGCGCTCATCCGCAGAAACAAAAGATACCGTAAGTCGGGCTTTGTTGGGGGTAGCACCTGGCTCAGGAGGACCCGCAGGATCAGAGGTGTTTTCTCCGATTTGGGAAAGCACCGCTTCAATCACTCCTTTTTCCTTGTAGGGCTCAATCACCGAATCAACTTTTACCTCTAGCTTTTTCATAATGTTATTGGTCGCTTCAATACTACTACCAATGGGTAATTCTACAAAAGCATTGACGTATTTGGGGTCGCCAGAAGGGAAGAACTCTACTTTAGGTGGAAATAGGCCCAACAATGCAACAGAGAAAAACAATAGCGCAATCACTCCTACAAACATCAAATAAGGCATGAATTTGTATAGTACAAGTTTAATAAAGCGATCGTAAATTTCCTCCAAGAAGGGTAGAAAACGACTTTGAAAAACAATTGCCAAGGGGCTGAATACAAATACATTGATCGCTGTTAAGATTGTGGCAATACCAAAAAGATTGCGCACCCAATCGGTACCACTAACCACCCCTCCAATGGTAATAACCGCCAACACTCCAATCCAAATTAGATTATTGCGAAGTTTGCGACCCTTATTGGCCTTAATTTCCTCAGGACTTTTATCCTTAGCCATTAATTGCCCCGTAAAGACAGGGGTAAGCACCAAGGCGACAAAGAGCGAAGATATGAGTACAATAATCAAGGTGAGGGGTAAATAGCCCATAAATTCTCCCATGATGCCAGGCCAGAATAGTAGTGGGAAGAAGGCGGCTAAGGTGGTTGCCGTAGAAGAAATAATAGGCATGGCTACCTCTCCCGCAGCCTTTTTAGAGGCTTCTATTAAAGAATAGCCTTCCTGCATAAATCGATAGACATTCTCTACCACCACAATGGAATTATCTACCAACATCCCCAAAGCCAAAATGAG
>CAZOLU010000010.1:0-267 GCA_964580485.1 uncultured Saprospiraceae bacterium
TAGCCAACTGATAGATTTCATTTTGTAAGAAAGAGGCCATAAATTGCATTTCCTCTTGTACTGTTGCCAACTCCTTGTCTACCACAGTTTGCTCAATACCCCAAATATTATTTGTATAGCTTAGTTTGGGTAAAAGAATTCCGAAGTCATTCAAAGCCCGACTGGCAAAGGCATCTAAAGAGATCAGATATTGACGCTCCTCCTCCGAAAAGAGACGCTCTGCAAATCGATCAATCATGCTTTTTACCAAAGGTAATGATAGGGCAT
>CAZOLU010000010.1:277-8180 GCA_964580485.1 uncultured Saprospiraceae bacterium
CTTTAAAACCCCATCACTTTTCAAGCCATCGATCAACCAGTGGCTGGGAAGGTTGGCAGTGGAAGCAAAGACATAAACAGCTAGTAATTTTTTCTCCCAGTTTTCTAAATAATCATAAGGGATAGGGCGAGTTGGGGCAGCGTACGGTAGTTTATATTCCTTCCACTGCAAGTCATTATCCTGAGTTACTTTTCTGAGGTAATGCTCAGCAGTACTTCTTTCATCCGTTTTCACCTGCAACTCTATATCTATCCCTACATCCAATAAAGCTGGTATCAAACTCTTTTGCACCCAGTCTTTATCCAACTCCAACAAATTGGGATTCCACAAAACTACTTTTTTGATATAGCCCTTTTGGTGTAAAAACTGGAATACCCTCGCAAACCGCTTTCGGACTAGTTTTCGATTCGAAAAACGTTCATTGATGCTTTGTATAAAACCATCCTGATCTCCTGTAAGAAAAACGGGAAAAAAGTAAATGACCAAAACGGCAATTACGGTATAAACGATGATAGATTCTCGTTGCGTCAAGCCTATTAAGGTCTTTTGATCTGGAGCCAAAAACATCCAATTTAAAATCAACTCCCCATAAATCGTAATAAACCCAATAAAAAGCACTGTCAGTGTAATAGGTACAAGTAAAATTAAGGAGGGCAGACTCTTGGCAAAAGCAAAATTGAGATATGATAAAAAGCTACGCTCTCTAATTTTTCGATAAAGTTCATCTTTAAGATCGACCATGGATGCCTGCGCAAACAGATAAATCGACAATTCCTGTTCCTCCTCATTCAACACAACACTCCCCTCCAAGTCCTCTTTGGCTGCTGCCTCCCAAAGTCGCCCACCTTTTACACTAACTTTATGTTTAGTATTCTCTATATAAAAGCCTGTTTCTTTCATCCTTCTACTTATTTTTGATATTGACGACGAACCGACTCCAAATCTTCCAAGTCTTTGAGATAATCTTTGTAATAATCTACTAAAAGCGTTTTGCCATCCGCTAGATAGGTGCTGGCATCATACATTTTACCAAAAGCCTCACTGATCCGATACGCTCCTACTCGTGCATAAACAATATCTCTCCACAAAGGTAACAATTCCTCAATAGAATGTCGCAACCATCGTGCATCTAAAGGAGATTCATAAACATGAGCATCCCCCATCAACTCCCCCGTTTCAAAATGATAGCAAGGCACAATAGATCGCTTGTAATAACGCTCTCGTTGATCCAAGCTTTCCAAATCGCTGGCATTAGCCAAAAAAGATAGGCCATTGAACTGAAAACCAGGCGCAGGTTCGATATTGGCAGCAGCGATCTCTGTTCCATCCTGACGCAAACGGTTATCTGCCTCATAATGATCTGGCAAAAGGTTGAATAAACGTCGATAATTTTTGATAATGACTGGCGTAAATTTCTTCTGTGTTGCACCTTCCTGACCTACGGTATCTCCTAAAGACTCCTGCAGTAATAAGGTTCCAAAACCTACCATAATAACTTTTGAATCAGCCATGTTTTTAGTTTTATATGTTGACAAAGGCTCGTTTTATCTAAAAAAAAGTACTTAAAGATACATATTTTCTCTTTGTGCTTGAGACTTATGAGCAACAATTTTTGAGAAAGAGGATCAGCCAGTTTAGGTTAGGACTGATTCTAGCCATATTCAAATCGGATGCCTAAAACTTTACTCAACTCTCTTGTCTAGAACGGGGATAAAACAAGCTAAATAAGCAGCTTTTGATTCAAAAACACGCCCCAGCTACTAAAAGCCTACCATCACATGCCTCGATTTGGGCCTAGATTGACAAAGTAAAATTTCACCATTTTCCCGTTCTTCTGCGCTCAAGGCTTCAGCCTTGGGCATTTCCACCTCACCTTCTAGCAATTGACACTTGCAAGTTCCACATTTCCCTCTCCGACAGGCATAAGGAACCCCAATCTCTTTGCGTATCGCCGCATCCAGCAATTTTTCCTCCTCTAGTATGGTCAAAGCATGTAAGCCTTTATGACGAACTTCAAAAGTCGCTATGCTTTCTTTCAAATCCGTCTGCTGTTCCTCCATGTCCACACCTTTTTTCCTTGCGTGAATCCCATCAAACTTGGCCTCATATTCCTTGAACTCTGTTCCACAAAGCCAATCCCAAAATCGAAAATGCACCCTATAATTCCCATTAAAATCACTATGATGCATATTGTGATGCGTACTCGTGGTCATAAAATACAGCCAACTTTTGTGAACCCAAGCAGGATAAATCTCATAACCCAAATGCGCCTTAATGTTATCCAAGGTTCCCCAAATCTGAGCAAATAATAGCACTGGCGCATAAATCGGTACAAAATAAGTCAGCGGAAAAATCCAAAGCGACAATAAAAGTGCTTCTCCAACATGAAAAGACATGGAAGTATAAGGATTGACATCAATACTCTGATGATGCACCCGATGCACATAGCGATACAACTTGGGATGATGCAACAAGCGATGCAACCAATAAAACCAAGTAGCATCTACCAATAAAATGATAAAAAATCTAGCAATCGACCAAAGGGCATGATGCTCCGAAACATCCGTATAAATCTTCGAATACCCCTGCGTTCCCATATAAATCACAATTCCACTATAAATCGCCCCAACACTCAAAGTCGTCAAACTATTCAGCAATTCTCCACGCAACTGTTTCATATCAAAACGCTGCTGCAACTGAATCCGCCAGTTTTTTAATGGCTTCTTTAACCAACGCCAAAAAATCAGAAAACAGATCGTAATCAATCCCCCATTCATAATTAGTCCTGATGCAAATCCCTGCGGGAAATGCGCTAAAATTTCTTTTAAAGCCTCCATATTTATTGGTTTTTCTAAGTTTTGGGGCAGCTCCCCCAAGGGGATCGCTCAGCTATGTTCCACCCTTCGCTATTCGCTCACCCCTTCGGGGCAAGGGGTTACACAGCGCTGCGCCCCTCAGCATCTCGCTCATCAGCAAAGCCCCATAAAATTCAATTACTCATAAATAGGAGTAGGAAAAAAGAAAGGAATTGACATTTGTTAGTTTATCATGTTTTCATGTATCAGGTTCCATATTTTCATGACACATGAAAACATGATACATGACCCATGACACACCAATCGGCGCCGCGCTGCGGAGGGGTGACGACCAAAGGGAGGAAGACAGGAAGTGTAACGGACTGGCCGAATGAATAGCCCCAAAGGGGTGCCTTTGGCATGAGCCCCGTAGCATAGCGGAGACGGCCGCTTGCGGGCGGCTGCCCCCAATAAAAATCAAATCCACATCATGTCTCCCCGTCTAGCGTCTCCCAGTCTGAAGTCTCCCCGTCTAGCGTCTCTTTGTCTAGCATCTCAAAGTCTAGCGTCTCCCAGTCTAGCGTCTCCCCGTCTCCCCCTACACCTTCCGCCTTATTCGACTCAAGCTCTCTGGCTTCATGCCCAAATAAGAAGCAATTTGTTGGATAGGTACTTTGTGAATAATGCCAGGCTGTTCGGCCATCAATTTGCGATAACGCTCCTCCGCATTGAGGGTAGCCAAATCATTCGCCCGATTTTCAATGGCTTCAAATAGTTGTTGATAGGACATCTGTTTTTGTATTTTGGATTAGATTTACGGACTGTTGAGAGTAAGATAAGCATTGTTTTCTTCCTAAAAAAGTCCTATCTTACCTTCCATAAATTCATCTCAGGCATTCATGAAAAACAATAATTAAAGCATCAACATGAGACTTTCAGAAGAAGAATATTATCAATATTTGAATATCCACCGAGGACTCCTACACTTTGTCGCTGAATCAGAAGGAATCGTAAATGGTATAAGCATTGACGACTTTAATAAAGAGCTCTTAGAGCTTAAATTTGAAGCGAGAGAAATTTTGTACGAAAATCTAGAATATATAGATCAATTTATGGCTCAAAATCCCCTTAACTTATCAAAGGAGGACTTGGAGATCGTTGATGCGTTTCGACATGTTAAGCTTGGACAATTTTGGGTTTATAAATTTCTAAAAAAGCACACTATTTTTTTAGACGATGATTATGTCTACGCCGTTTTGGCATTAAACGATCCCTTAGAAGAAGTTTTGAGGTCATCTCCACCTGTTCTAATACGGACAGCCCTTTTACCATTTAAAGGAAAAATTATTTACGATGGTATGGTTCAGGGGTATAATATGTATTTTGGGGGAGGGATAAAAAGCTCGCTTAAAGACCAATATGAAATGTCCAAAGCACAATATGGCATTATTACTGAACTGCCGATTAGCTCAAAAATTAGCAGAAAGAAATTATCAGATAAGACAAGATTAGAAGTCTACATGAAGACACAAAAGTCACTTGAGGAAAACTGGCCCCTTATTGA
This sequence comes from uncultured Saprospiraceae bacterium, assembly GCA_964580485.1. Taxonomy (GTDB): domain Bacteria; phylum Bacteroidota; class Bacteroidia; order Chitinophagales; family Saprospiraceae; genus Saprospira. Next base: position 4,637 of record CAZOLU010000010.1, read on the forward strand.
AGATTTGATAGACGAACATCCTAAATTAGAGAATACATACCTTCGTTTATTGGGGAAGCTAGAAGCTAGAAAACATAAAAAAACATTAAAAGAGCTTGGTGTTAAGAACTTCCATTTTGCTATATCTTCTGCTACGATAATAACTTCTGCTCCATCTGAAAAGTTATTACAAGAACAGCTAAAAACAATGCTACCGGAGAAAAACTTAGATGCAATCTATACCTTTAAAGTGTAAAATAGGTTAAAAAGTCCTATCTTATCTCTATGGATCGAATCTATGGCTATATCGAACGCATTACTTTTCAGTCGCCCGAAACGGGCTTTACCGTCGCCAAGCTCAAAGAAGCAAAGAAATACGATCTGACGGTTATTGTAGGAGATCTACCCTCCCTGCAAGTCGGTGAAACCGTACGCTGCGACGGTTGGTGGCATAATGACTCCAAACACGGCCTACAATTCAAGGTCAAAGACTATCAAGTAGAACGCCCTGCCACGATCAACGGCATGAAAAAATATCTAGGCTCTGGACTCATCAAAGGCATCGGACCTGTTTTTGCCGAGCGCATTGTCCAATATTATGGCGAACGCACCTTGGATGTGATTGACCAAGACCCAGACGACCTCATCAACATCAATGGCATTGGCAAAAAACGCGTCGAACGCATCAAAATTTGCTGGGCTGAACAACGCTCGATTCGGGAACTCATGCTCTTTTTACAGCAATACAAAGTCAGCCCCACCTTTGCCCAAAAGATTTTCAAAAAATATCGAGACGAAAGCATCGAAAAAATCAAAGAAAACCCTTATCAACTCGCTCGAGATATTTGGGGGATTGGCTTCAAGACGGCGGATCGCCTAGCTTCGGCCATGGGCATCGGCAAAGACTCGCCAAGGCGAGTCGATGCAGGCATAGAATTCGTCCTCTCCGAGCTATCCAACGACGGACATACTTGCGTGCCCGTAGATATTTTCCTTGACAAAGCTGCGGAACTACTCGAAGTCGAACAAGCCTTGATCGAACAACAACTCCTAGCCATCAAAGCCGAAGATCGAGTCGTCATTGACCCTCTAGAAACAGAAGACGGCCTAAAGGCCTTCGTCTGGCTCAAAGCCTTTCATGCTTCCGAACAGGGGATTGTGCGGGAGTTTCAACGCCTGCGAGATGGAGTCAGCCTTCTCCAGCAAATTGACATCCCAAAGGCTGTAGCCTGGGGTGAGAAGCAGCTCAACATCCAATTGGCCGACAATCAAAAACTAGCCGTAGGGCAGAGCTTGCAGGAAAAAACGCATATCATCACGGGTGGTCCCGGAACAGGCAAAAGTACGATTACCAATGTGATTCTGACCGTTTCGCGCAAGCTGACCGACAAGATCATGCTCGCCGCCCCTACGGGGCGGGCTGCCAAGCGCATGTCCGAGATCACGGGCATGAAAGCCAAGACCTTGCACAGCCTTTTGCAGTTTGACTTCAAGTTAGGTGGCTTCAAGCACAATCGGGAAAATCCTTTGGATGCTGATTTGGTCATTGTGGATGAGGCAAGTATGATCGACACGATTCTGATGTATAGCTTCCTCAAAGCCTTGCCCGATCACTGCCGACTCATTTTGGTTGGAGATGTGGATCAGCTGCCGAGCGTGGGGGCGGGGAATGTGCTCAAAGATTGTATTGATGCTCAGCAAATTCCTACCACTCGCCTGACTGAAATTTTTCGTCAAGCCGCCAACTCTAAAATCATTGTCAACGCCCACCGTATCAATGAGGGGCAGTTTCCGATGGTCGATAATGATCCCAATAGCGATTTCTTTTTCTCCAAAGAGGAGGACACGGAAATCATTACGGAGCGCATTGTCAGTCTAGTCACCCAACGCTTGCCCAAGCGCTATCAATTCGATGCTTTCGACGATATTCAGGTGCTCAGTCCGATGAAAAGGGGGGCTATTGGCACCAACCGATTGAATGAACTTTTGCAGCAGCGTCTTAATCCTTCGGAGGAGCCTCTAGTTCGTGTCGGTTCTCGTTTCCACCTCAAAGACAAGGTGATGCAGATTCGCAACAATTACGATAAGGAGGTTTATAATGGCGATGTGGGCCGCATTGTCAAAATTGATCGGATCGAACAGGAGGTGCATATTCGTTATGATGACCAAAGAAATGTGACCTATGATTTTACTGAAATGGATGAGGTGGTGCTCGCTTATGCCGTTTCTATCCACAAATACCAGGGCAGCGAATGTCCTTGCATCATCATGCCTTTTCACACCACACATTTTACCCTTTTGAATAAAAATCTACTCTATACTGCTGTGACAAGAGGTAAAAAGTTAGTAGTTTTGATTGGAACCAATCGGGCGATTTATATTGCCTTAAAAAATGATCAAGCAGCTAGTCGCTGGACTGGCTTAAAACAAGCTTTAGAAAATGACTAAGCAACAAGACCTTCTAAAAAACATACTACTGCCTATTTTGAGCATAGTTTACTACTACTTTTTGTGGTATATTGTAGGCGATTTCGAGCAGGCGGTAGAAACTAATCAATGGATTGCCATTTTGTTTTTAATCATCTTCCTTGCCGAGTTGTGGGCAATGCCTTATCAGTCGATGGCAGAGAATTATATCTTGGGCAAATCTTTTTCTATTGCAGGCATAGTAGGCCTGCTATGGCTTTTTCGCTTGGGCGTCAATATCGGTATTTGGGCTATACTAGTCCGTGCCTTAATAGGGCGTCCCCCTATGATTTTTCTAGCATTTATCTTGCTAAAAGAGATATCTCAGCTCATATTGGCGCATCGAAAATTGAAGCAAGCGCCATCGGTTCCACTAAAAATGTTAGCAGATTTTATTGTATTCAACACCCTGAGCATCAGTACTTTTATCATCGCTCAAATGTTTGTTAACAATCAGAGTTTGAAGATAAAATGGGGCTCCGGCTGGGAAGGGGCGCTCGTTGCCATCGTCTTTTTTATAATTTTTTATTGTGCCATACAACTCTATCATATCTATTTTCAATGGCAAAAATCACCCAAAGAAAGACCTTTGCAAGTGCTGAGTATTATTCTCAGTGCTGTATTTGTAGTGATTCCTGTTTGGTTTTAAGAAGGGTTAGGGGCCTCCCTTCGGGCGTTATGTTCCAGGCTTTGGCCCTGCGGGCTAGCTCCTTGCAGTCGCTACCATTCCACAGCACTAGGCCAAAACCGCCAAGTACGCTCAAAATATAGCATAGAACCTAGGCTCTGGGCTGTGACAATACGTGTATATTTTTAGATGTTGTCCTTTTTACAAAAAGTACATTTTCTGAGGAAGATTCCCTACCTTTATAATTCCAAAAATTATCAAATTCTAAAAATTACTATGGACAATCAACTAAAAAAGACGGCAGGAGAAGATGGCAAACTCATCAGTCCAGTCTTACCCGAAAATGTAAAAAACTATCTCATTGACATTGATGGAACTATCACCGAAGATGTACCGAATGAGGAACCCGAACGTATGGAAACTTGCAAGCCTTTTCCCGATGCATTAGAAACCGTAAACAAATGGTATGAT
>CAZOLU010000010.1:8190-11281 GCA_964580485.1 uncultured Saprospiraceae bacterium
GGGCACCGCATTTGTTTCTTCACCTCTCGTACAGAAGAACATCGTGAAGTTACTGAAAAATGGCTAGCCAAGTCTGGTTTCAAATACCACAGTCTGTTGATGGGCAAACCCCGTGGAGGAAACTACCATTGGATCGACGACCACATGGTGCGGGCAACCCGATTCAAAGGGAAGTTTACGGATCTTATTTTGAAAGAGAAAACCATCGAGGTTTTTGACGATAAGGAGGCGTAAATAGACTTAGAGACAAAAAGACTCTAGACTGTAAGACGTTGTTTATCCGTCTTTTGGTCTAGCGTCTCTCCGTCTAGCGTCTCACTGTCTAAAAGTCTAGAGCCTCCCCCCGCCTAGGGCCAAGCACAGATCAACCCACCCATCAAAGCCATCGTAATCATCCAATACACTACATGAATAGCGATGTACTTAAAGCTTTTACGCTCAAACATGCCATTCATCCCAATAATCGGTAGAGCCACTGTAAATCCACCCATTGCACCATGCAAAGCACCATGCCCAAAACTGCGATACTTCTGTCCATGTTCGGCCATAAAGGCCTCCAAATAGTTCATAATCTCAGAACCTTCCTGACCAAAACCCTCTTCAGCCACCATCAAGGAGAACACATGAGCCTGATGCACCACCATATAAGCTAATGCAAAAGCCAAAAGAAAACTAAAGACCACAGAGACCAACATAATCACCAGAACATTGGCACCTTTAATCTGCTCTTCTGTCAATCCACTAGCCTTCATCCAGGCTTTCCCCATCACCGCAGGATGGTACCAAATAAATCCCGTAAGCATCGGAATTAGAGAGGCCACTAATATGGCTAAAATACTGTAAGGCATAATTTTATAATTTTTAAATTAGGTAATGAATTTAAAACGCAGCTGAAGTTTTTTTTACCAAGTAGACCAATTGGTCTAAATATAGGACAAAAAGCTAAGAATAGTTAGATGAGCTAAAAAAATATTTGAAAAATTAGTTTTAAGGTAGACCAATCAACCGAAATTTAAGTCAAAAACACCAGAACTGAAATCTATCCGATTAAAAAAATAATGTAACTATTTGGCCCATGATCGCCGAACCTTATGCCAAGGGCATCCCTGGGAAAGGGAACGGCTCGGTCAAATCGGGCTGCTAGGATCCTTTCGCTTCGCTCAGCTCCTCATCTAGGACGAGGAACAAAGAACCCTGCAGCCTAAAATTTTCGGATTCTTTCCCGAAGGGCTCAGTCTTCTTTTTTGCAAAAAAAGAAGACTGAGAGGATCGAAAATTGACAGCAGCCCAGCCCTAGCCTTTCTCCGAAGGAGTCGAAGAAGGCTAGGGACTAAGAAAACAGGCTAAATAGTTGCAAAATAATATCAGAAAAGGCATAAAACAATTTATTTTCCCAACTAAAAATATCTATTATTAGCCAATCCTCACGTTAAAACCTAATTTATGAAAACTTTATTCCCCCTTTTTTGCACCCTGATTTTCCTATTTCCATTGAGCAGCACTGCACAGCAGCTAAGCCTCTCCGAATTTGAAGAAAAGATCTACCAGCTCCGCACAAAGCAAGATACTGAAGCACTCATCAATTATCTCAAGAGTATTAAAAACCTATCTGGAGAACAAGATACCGTTTATTGGATCGCACAAGTTCAACTTGCTGATTTTTATACAGATGCAGCATCCTACCAAGAAGTCATCCAACCCGCAGAAAAAGGCATTCAGATTTTAAGGAGACTGCTTGGTAATAATGACTTAACATACCTTGAGTACATCAACTTTCTATCAGATATATATATTCAAATGTCTGAGAAAGAAAAAGCCGAAGTTCAACTGCTGAAAGCCTTGGAGGAACTCCCCACAGAAGCTAAATATGATTCGATTCGAATAGCATTTTTAAAAAACATGGGTAATTTTTCAGTTGGTAATAAGAATATAAGTGCACATGATTATTTCGATCAAGCCTTAAAAATTGCAGAGGAACACCCCCAAAGATTTTATCAGTTAAAGACGAATATTTATTCTGGCAAGGCAGCAGCCTTTTATAATCAATACCAAATGGAAGAAGCTATTGCCTATCAAAGAAAAGCGGTTCAACTGTGCCAAAGGAAGGTAAGAGATAAGGCTAATTTATTAGCAGCTGAGCAAAGTTTAGCTACGATGCTTATAGCAGCAGGAGCATTGGAGGAAGCAGAAATGCTACTCATTGATCTTTTGAAGGATTATCAGCAGTTAGATCAAAGTTTTCAACTCAATTATACCCTTTGTAAAACCTCACTTGTTCTTCTTTATAAAGAAAAAGGAGCCTTTCAAAAAGCAGTTCAACTTTCTGAAGAACTCTTGCTAGAATTAGAGGCGCAAGTTGGAGAACGGCATGTACGACGGGGAAATCAGCTCTGCTTGTTAATGCAGAATTATATGGATGTTGGCGCTTATAAAAAAGCCTATGAAACTTTCAAAATAGGGCTTGCGGCCAATTCTCCGACCCTTCCCTTCGACTTTGACAATTGGGAGGAACTCAGAAAACACGACTATTTTTCAATTTCATTGCTCAATTCATTCTTTGAACAGATGAGTAAGATGATCCTTTATCATCAGGATAGTATGGACTTCGAAGTTCCAGAGGTAGATGAACTTTTTCAAAGTTTAAAAAAAATCAATACAACGCTAATCACTGAAGCGGGCTCTGAAAAGCATAAACTGGAATCCCTAGCCAATGGGATATATGCCTCTCTAACCTATATGCAATATCTTTGGGCAAAAGATTCTACCGCCTATCAAACAGAGTTTTTTCAAACTTCTGAATTCTATAAAAGTCTACTAATTAGCCGAGCGATTCAATCCGAAGAAGATCTGAGCTTTGGGAAGCTCCCGACTGAATTAGTGGAAAAAGAAAAGGCTTTGAATGCTGAAAAAAAAGAACTAGAGGTGGATGTCGCTGCAGCAAATTCTAAAGATGAAGTCAACCGCCTAATAAAAAAGCAATTAGAACTTGATCGAAAACTTAAAGTCTTCCATAAAAAGATCAAAGAAGAATATCCTGATTATCATAAACTTCAATACAAGGCAGCAGCTATTGAAGCTATTCAGACCAAGC
>CAZOLU010000010.1:11291-23982 GCA_964580485.1 uncultured Saprospiraceae bacterium
GAGCCTACTAATTGAATATCTTTTTGGTGTTGATTATTATTACATCTTTTGTATCAGCAAAAATGACTTTAAAATTTACCGCCTCCCATTTAGCTTCCCTTTTACCGAGATGAATGCACGTATTGATAGCTTACACTATGCGTTGAGTGACTATAGTGCTTTGACTAAAAAAGACAAGCAGGCGTCTAATTACAAAACCTATACTCAAAATGCATATTGGCTTTATGACAAATTACTCGCCCCCGTATTGACAGAATATAAGGAGGTCCAGCACCTCATCATTGTCCCTGATTTACAGCTTGGGAATATTCCCATGGAAGCCCTGATCTCTGAGCCAGCCCCCTCAAGCATCAACTATAAAAACTTGGACTATCTGCTCAAGGATTATAGCTTTAGCTACAGCTACTCTGCCAGCCTTTGGTTAGAAAATCATAGTCAAGGGAATAATAAAAAAAACAACAAACAATTATTAGGTGTAGCCGCTAATTACAAACTAAATACAGGAACTGAGGGGGCATCGATCAGATCTTCTAGCTTGCGACAATTGCGAGAAGTCTTGCAGCCTCTACCTGCTGCTCGAAAAGAAGTAGAGGTCTTGCAAGAGCAGTTTAACGGTCTTTTTCTCTTTGATAGTTTGGCGAATGAAAAACATTTTAAAGCCAAGGCTAGTGCTTACAGTGTGATACACTTGGCCATGCATGGCCTGCTTAACCCAAGATCTGAGCTGCTTTCCAGCTTGGCATTTACCGAAACCAATCATCCCCAGTCAGACAACTTCCTGCATGCTTATGAGATCTCACAAATGAATCTAAATGCCGATTTGGTTGTGCTTTCTGCTTGTGAAACTGGCTATGGGAAGTTTCAGGAAGGCAATGGCCTCACCTCTCTTGCACGTTCATTCATGTATGCTGGTGTACCTGCTTTAGTCGTTAGTCTTTGGCAGGTGAATGATGCTGCTACCGCTAATATTATGACCAATTTTTACAAAGAGCTTTCCAAAGGCAAGGATAAGGCCACAGCACTACAACTTGCCAAACTCAGTTATCTGGAAAATGCTAAAGGCCTTGGGGCACATCCTGCTTTTTGGTCGCCCTTTGTTTTGTTGGGGAATGAGAACCCCCTTCCTTTAGAGCATTCTTTTGTCTATTGGCCTTGGTTGATAGGATTAGGAGTACTGTTGTTGGGCCTTACGGTTTTTCTATGGCGCAAAAAGAATAAGAGATAGAAAAATGAGGGGCACCCATAGGGGTCGCTATGGTCGTCAGCTCCCTTTGGTCGGCCCTTGCGGGCGCAGCTCAGCTCCGGCAGAGCTGCCTGACTCCCAGCGCTACGCCATTTCCTAGAAATTATAGGGGGATCAAAATCAACTAAACGCATACGGTACCTACCTGCTCGCTGCTGTAATTTGAAAAAAAACAAAAAAACAGCTCCACCCAAAAACGGAGTAGAGCTGTTCATCTTTCCCCAAAACCTAAACCCCAGATTACTTCTGTTTCGGTAATTTGAGTTGAAAATGCTGTCCATCCAGCTCAATAGACAAGATATAAAGCCCTGCCGATAGCTCTAAAGGCCACTGATAGCGCTGCCCCAGAGGGGCCTGCCATTGCTGAACCTGACGACCCGCCAAGTCATAAAGTACTAGCCTTGCTATACCATCGGCATCTTGAAAATTGGATAAATCTACTACCAAGTCGCTTTGCCCCCAATAAGCTAAAATCGATGCATCTTCCAATTGCTGAGTACTGGTAGCTGTGGTCAATACCACCAACTCTCCCGATTGTATGGTATCGCCCCAGCTATTCACAGAAAAAGCGACTACCTTGTAAACCCCCGCATTGGCAAAGTTGGGAATGTAGCTACTGCCCGTTTCCGCAGGGCTAAAGCTATTAAAGGGCCCAAAATTACCAGATCTCCATTTCCATTCCTGTGTAGTTCCAGCATGTGTAGCACTAACACTCACCGCCGTTCCATTCGCTCCTGCACTTAAAAACTGAGTATCGGCCGGACTAATCGTATTGGCAAACTGTACAATCTCCAAGTCAGTGCCATTGTCTACTCCAGTGAGTAGGGGATCCGAACTCAACACCCGCATCCGATAGCCTGTACCACTGAGCATCGTATTCGGAATGCTAACATTGATAGGGGCAATACTGGTACTAGCAAGGTTGCCAATCACCGTAGGGTTGCTAAAGCTACCACTCGCATCTGAAAGTTCAACCGTAAAAATATTTCCTGCATTAAATACGGCATTCGAACTGAAATTGACCGTGGCAGTCACATTCGCAGAAGGAGAAATATAATAAGGACTATTACTCACCGAGCTGGTGTTGAGTTGAGAACCGTTGTTGACAATCACTGTCAACTCTCCAGAACTAACCACATCATTGTATTGATTGGTCGAATTGCATATTACATAATAAGTACCTGGGGCAGTAAAATTGGGAGTATAGCTAGCATTGGTCTCTACGGGCAAGAAACTGCTATAGGGCCCACCACTGTTTGTAGCATAACGCCATTCATGACTGGCATTTTGTGAAGCACTGACATTGATCGCAGTACCACTGCTATTAACCAAAATCGTCTGGGTATTGCTGGGGCTAATGCTATTGTTGAATTGATCGATAGTCAAATCCACTCCATTATCACTCCCTGCAATACTTGGGTTAGACCCTAGTACTCGAATACGGTAGCCTGTCCCCGCAGGAGTAGCTGCGGGAATAGTAGCATTGATGGTACCCGAAGTAGTAGCATTCAAAGTTCCAATAATGGTAGGATTTGCAAAACTTCCATTCGCATCAGATAATTCAGCCGTAAAGTTATTCCCACTATTAAAAGTAGTACCCACCGTAAAAGGCACCGTTATCGAAGCACCAGGAGCCGAAGGCGAAAATTCAAAAGGAGAACCACTGATGCTGCCTGTTGCGATGGTGTTGAGCCCTACCGAAATCTCGACTTCATTACTAAACACCTGAAGACCATTGATGCTAGATTCACAAATGACATAATAAGTTCCAGCACTGGCGAAATTGGGGGTATAAGTCGTCCCTGTTTGGGTAGGAGCAAAACTACTGTAAGGACCACCACTTGTAGTAGCAAATTTCCAATCTCGAGAAGTTGCAGCAGGGGTTTCATTCACGGTTAAGGTGTTTCCATTGGTATTCACCAAAATACTTTGAGCTGAAGAGGGACTGATGCTGTTTTCCACTACATTCACCTGTACCTCATTGCTGATGACCTGCAATCCCCCAGGATAATTCGATTGACAGACCACATAATAAGTACCTGCACTAGCAAAATTGGGGGTGTAGCTTAATCCTGTTGCTGCTGGACTAAAGTCTGTATAAGGCCCACCACTGGTAGTAGCAAATTTCCAAGATCGGCTCGATGCTGCTAAGGTTTCACTCACTGTTAGGAGGCTTCCGTTGCTATTGGCAGCAATATTTTGTGTAGCTGTGGGACTAATGGGATTGTCACAGAAGTTGATGCTAAAGCTAGCAGAGCTATCGGAAATTACCCCAGGATTACTAGAGCTAATGCGAATACGATAACCTGTTCCAGAACTTGTCCCTGCAGGAATACTGGCATTGATGGTTCCGCTAGCATTTGCAGTAACGTTACCAATGTTCAGGGGACTAGCGAAACTTCCACTGGCATCAGAGAGCTCTACGGTATACACATTAGCTGGATCAAAATCACCTACAATGCTATAAGGTACAGCGATGCTTGCGGCACTACTGTTGGATACATAGTAGGGGGCACTAGCTGTGATGTTTCCTAAACTAATGGCAGGCCGATAAACTACTCTTAGATCATCCAACCAAAGGGTACTCCCAACCGAACCACCTCCTGGAATGGCACTAGAGGTAGCGGTCACCAACACATAGGCTGGCGCATCGGCTTTCCAGTAGCTAAAGGGAACTGCAAACCGTGTCCAAGTGCCAACCGATGAAGTTGGGGTGAAAAAAGTGGCATTCCCAACTACCTTGCTAGAGTCAACAATAGGCGTACGAAAGTCAGCACTATCATGCAAAATACATTCAATCTTGCCTTGATCGCCGCTAGCAGAAGTATAACGATAATAGCCCACCAAGCTGTCGGGGCGAGCGGTTAAAGGTGCATTGTAGGCTGGGTTAGAAGGAACCGTATGGGTATAACCATCTAGAGGGTCTTGGGTAGGGGCTTCAATCCTTCCCGTAGTCATAGAGCCATTGACGATAATTAGCCCAAAGAAAAAGGAAACCGTTTCAATTCGAGCACTGTAGCTGCCATTGTAGGCATTGACATTATCTCTAAAACAGGTTTGAGGGCCACTAGGGGCATTTCCCCCTCCGGTTTTATTGGAGTTCCAATTGCTGGGTTCTTCTTGGGCACTGCCCACAGCATCCCAACTCTCAAAGCCGACATTGGGAAGCTGGGTTTGTGCATAAGCAAAGCTGGTCAGTGCTGTATACAGCACTGCAAGGATAATTTTTTTCATGAGCGATAGCATTTAAACGTGATTCAATTTTGTAAATATATAAAACCGTACCTATTTTCGAAGCCTAAAGGATACAGTAAAATTCATTGAATTTAGATTCGTGTACAGTTTTATATGTAAAAATAGCGTATATCCTATTTCTACAAGCTGTAAGCACAAATATAGAGATTATTTCTGGGATGCTGCTTTTAACTGCTGTGAACTATACTTAAAGTTAGCAAGCTTTGACTCTGCTATTCGCCCTCTAAAATAGTTCTTCTATTCATGAAAAATCTTATGAAAAGTTTAGCGTATTGATGAGCTGTAAAAATGGGGTGCTGCAATGAAATTATCCCCATCATTGACCTTTTAGTCTGTTTAAATCGCTTTTAGGTCGATCTGATTCCTACAAAGAGCGTATTTGAGTAAAAAAAAGTGTAATTTAGAGTTGAGCATTCTGTATTTTGATAAAACTATAATTTCACCACCCTTATGTTGATTCGTGAAAGCATTATACTAGCTTTGGGGTCGATTCGTGCAAATCTGATACGAACGGTACTCACTTTTATGATCATAGCCTTTGGTATTATGGCCTTGGTGGGGATTCTGACTTCTATTGATAGTATTAAGGCTACACTTTCTACCAACTTTGCGAGTATGGGGGCCAACACCTTTAATATTGTACGATCTGGTACAGGGGTAAGAGGTGGTCGCAGAGGACGACAGCAAAAAGCTGGCAACTCCATCAGCTTTCGTGAAGCAACTACCTTTAAAAAGCAATATAAATTTCCTGCCTTAGTTTCTGTTTCTGCTTTGGGGTCTATGTCTGCGGTTGTTAAGCATGATGATACGGAAACCAACCCCAACATTACGGTTTATGGAATGGATGAAAATTACCTCAAAGTTGCTGGTTATGACTTGAGTGTGGGGCGGAACATCACTGCGGCTGAAACGGAATTTGGACGTAATGTGGTCATCTTAGGATCTGCCGTAGTGGACAAGTTATTTCCTAAAAGGCCTTATAGCACCATATTAGGTAAGGTGATTACGATTCGTAATATCAGCTTTACGATTATAGGTGTTTTAAAAGAAAAGGGCTCTAGTATGACCTTTTCTGGAGATCGCATTGTTCTAACTCCCTTAATGACCCTCCGCAAATATTTTGGTTCGCAAACCAACTCTTACAACCTCTCTGTCGCCGTGAATGAAGCTACACAGATTGATATGGCTATTGCCGAAGCAGAAGGGGTGATGCGCCATGTTCGAGGGATCACTTTGGGAGAGCCTGCAGATTTTGAAATTCAGAAAAGTGATAGTCTCATTGATATTCTAGATGAGAATACGGCTACAATCCAGATGGCAGCTATTTTTATAGGGTTAATCACTTTATTGGGGGCCGCGATTGGTTTAATGAACATCATGCTGGTCTCGGTCACTGAACGTACTCGTGAAATCGGAATTTGTAAGTCCTTAGGAGCTACAAGGCGCACGATTCTTACCCAGTTTTTGGTAGAAGCGGTCGTGATTTGTCAGATTGGGGGGATCTTGGGCATCATTCTGGGGATCTTAATGGGAAATGTGGTTACCTTGGCCATGGGCGGTGTTTTTATTGTGCCCTGGTTGTGGATGCTACTGGGAATTAGCCTCTGCTTAATTGTGGGACTAATTTCTGGGCTATATCCTGCAATCAAAGCGGCTAGCCTTGACCCCATTGAATCTTTGCGCTATGAGTAAAGGGTGAAGTTGGCTTGTATGTCTTTTTTTAGAAGGCTATCGCTGATACCTTTAATCCTCAATAATAGAATTACTAACCTGAATGGGTGTATCTGAGTGGCCTGAAATATCTGGATAGTTGGGATACCAAGTTCCTCCCTGATTATTACGAATCACACAATCTTCAATAATGATATCACCACTGCGATCATTAGAAACAAAAAAGATGGCCGCCCCATGTGTATTGACTGTATTTTCTTCAATTTTGCAGCCATAAAGTCCTAGGGTCATAGTATTGCCATCATTGTAGATCGCACCACCACTACCTCCTCCAGGAGTACCATTTGCAGCAGGGTTCCCCCCATTCCCAATAGCGCTATTATGAGAAAACAAAGAATTGTAAATTGACCATGACACCCCGATACTACTGATAGCACCTCCATTAGAGCCACTATTCCCATAGCCTTCTGCCCCACCAAAGGTACTTCGAGTTACATATACTGGAAGGTCTTGATATTGATCGAAAACCCGTACAGCCCCACCCCCCACATCAGGGCCCGTAGTCGCACATTGGTTATTAAAAAAGCGGCAATTCACAATTTTGAGTCGCCCCCCTCTTGCCCAAATAGCAGCTCCCCCCTCATGCTCCTGATCTCCAATAGAATTGCCGTTAATAAAGGTAAGGTTTTGTACCGTAACTCGGGGATGGTCTTGATTTTGGCATTGAGGGGTCGTCCAGACCAAATCTTGGTCACAAGTATTCATATAGAGAATGCGATGGTTACCCCCACCACTCAAAGTAACCAAACCTCCTCCATCAATAATCACCTCATCACTGGCATTGTTGTAAATTTTAGCAGTTTCATCCAAGGTAATCGTAATAGGGTCTGCCCCACAATTGAAGGTAATCACGCCACCACCAGCCACTGCGTCGATAAAGGCTTCTGCGGTACAACTCTCTGGAGTTCCATCGCCAACCACGGTGCTGGGCTGACTAGCATCTTCCAAGTCCGCTTCTGTGGGAACAGTGTAGTTGCCATCGGCATAACCTGCTGGAGGTCCATCTTCGGGATTGCTCAGGAGGTTTTGCTCTTTTTTACAGGCAGAAAGGAGGAGTAATAAAGATAAGCTTAGGGCATTAAGGTAAGTTTTCATAGTGTTGAGTTTGTGCTCAGAACTGAAGGAATAATTGAAAATAAGTAAAATTGAGCATAAAAAAAAGCCCGATTACCATAGTTTAGGCAATCAGGCAAGGGCTAAGTTTGGGTGGGTTAATCTCTTTTAGAATAGGTTCTTTTTGCTAATCATTCAGTAGCAGCCTTTCCGTACTCTGGCTACCATCCTCATAGGTCATACGAAGGAGATAGCTTGCTGCAGGCAAGTCCAATTGTAATTGCGTTTGTTGTTGTTGAATAGACTGCTCAAGCATCAACTGCCCAGCTAGATTGAAAACTTGGAGGCGATCAATGGTTTTATCACTTTCCAAGTTTACAAGGCCTTTACTAGGGTTAGGGTAAACCGCAGTAGTAGGGATTTTAATTTCGTTGAGCTCATACGTTCCAGTAGTATTTAAGATAATCTCATAGGTTTTAACATACTCAGCACCTTGGGCTCCTACGGCTAAGATATTACCATCCATTACGGTTGTGTAGCCAAATGCATCTCCCACATTATCTCCAAATAAGGTGTTTCCAACCTGATTCCAGCTCGATCCACTCCAATGATATACCTTCACCGATCCAGTTGCAGAATCGCTATTATGGGCAGCTACAGCGATTAAATCACCATCATTATTTATACAAGTACCAAACCCAAGTCTATCTCCATCATTTTCTCCAATGAAAGGTGCTCCAAGCATTTGCCATGAGCTTGCTGTGCTATCCCATTCGTAACATGCAGCATAACCTCTTTCTGTTCCTGCACCATCATAGAGGTATCCACCTGCAATAAAACGATTTCCATCCTCTGAAATTTCTACAGAAGAACCAAATCGGCAATCCGCCTGTGGCCCGACAACTGCAGTGCCTTTCAAATTCCAGGTAGGTGAAGAAAAGGTTCTCACTTCTACATAACCATTGTTGCCAGTGATTCCTCCTTCAGGATTTCCAGTGATTGCAGTGTTGGTAGTCGCATCTAAACCATAGCCATACCATTCTCCAGAAGTACTCCCGGTCAGTAAGGTTGTACTAGTACCCCAGCCCATAGCATTCCAGATAGATCCATTGAAGAAATATGACAATACTCGCCCTTGATTACTATTTGCGGTATAGCCTGCTACATGAATGACATCTCCTCCATTGGAAATTGCTACTTTACGACCATAATATGCATTTGCTGTATTTGAAAAGAGTAATCCCCCTTTTTGCGACCAACTGTTGCTGGCACTATTGTATTGGTAAACTACGGCTCCTCCAGAGCTATTGCCAACGCCAGAGGTATTCGGTAGCCGAGGTATGCCACCAATGAGGGTATTACCATCAGGCGAAAGATCAAGCCAAGTTCCAGCCCAAAGATCAATTGAATTTTGTGTATTTTGTAGGTTTTGTCCTTTGGGCACCCAAGCCCCATTTTCTAATTTAAAAACTCTTACACGCCCCCCGTCAGATCCGCCTCCAGGAACATTAAAAAACCGATCTCCTATGGCTAGGGTATTCCCATCTTCGCTGATGGCTACGCCAACCCCTGTACCATCGCCCGAATTAGCGGCGGTTACCGTACCCCCTATGGGGTTTACTTGTTGGGCATAAATAAATGTACAAAGGCAAAGTAATGCCAGGCTTAATAAAATCTTTTGCATGAATCAAGTGATTATGATAAATAAAAGCAGTGCAGTTTTGGATGACTACACGATTTGACCACACAAATATTTGAATAGTAGGCGGGAAATTTAGAGCGAGTTCACCAACCGTTGCATTTAGTTTGTAAACCGCAAGAGTTTTGATATAAGTAGTAATAAGCCTGATGAGAGGACTTCTATAGCATCTGAAAGCCTATAGCTAGAGATAGCGTTGAGGGAGTAGCTGTTTTAATTAGCTTTAAAGGGTGCAATGAGTTGAAATTTAGGCACTTCTACCTCAAACTCTGCATGATTCTCTAATTGGATCATTTGAAAGCTACCAAACATAAAGCCCATATCGCTAACCAGAGGGCAACCAGAGGTATATTGATGTACCTCTCCTGCATGCAAAATAGGCTGTTGACCTACAACCCCTTCGCCTTCTACCTCTCGCCAGTGCCCTATGGAGTCCCAAATATGCCAATGACGGCGCAAAAGCTGCACGCTGTGGAATCCCAGATTTTCGATTGTAATGCGATACGCAAAGACGTATTCATGCTTGAGTGGGCGAGAATAACCAGGCTGATAAATCACCTCTACACTCACTCTGATGTTATGCGTGATAGCCGTTACCATGCTTTAACTTTTTTATTCCCTCGTGGCCATGCTCAATAAATAGCTTAACCAGCAACTCGGCCTCTTCGAGGGTTTTTTCTAGATGATCGTTGACTAGAGTGACGTCAAACTTCCGTTCGTAAGTTAGCTCCTCTCTTGCTCGGGTCAGACGTTTTCGGAGGCTATCTTCATCCTCTGTTTTTCGGTTTTTCAGGCGGTCGAGCAAAGCTTCAGGGCTTGGAGGTGCTACAAAAATGGACAAGGCTCGCTTGCCATAGTGTTTTTGGATATTAACAGCCCCCTTTACATCAATATCAAAAAGCACATGTTTGCCTGCTGCGAGATGTTTTTCTACTTCCGACTTCATAGTTCCATAATACTGATTATGATAAACTTCCTCCCATTCGATAAAATCACCCTCTTTGATCTTGTTTTCAAATTCATTGACCGTCAGAAAGTAGTAATCCAAACCATTGGTTTCTCCATAACGTTGGCTTCGGGTGCATGCCGAAATGGAAAAAACCAGATCTGGTCGAGTTTTGAGGAGGTGTTTAACAATAGTCGTTTTCCCCGCCCCTGAAGGGGCAGTAAATATAATCAGCTTAGACCTTCTTAGATCATCCATCTTGCTACATTCAAATAGTTCAACTCTGAGAATAGAGTAATTTAAAACCTTAAAGATACAACTTTTGAAATGAATTTCTGTTCATTCGAAGGATCATTTATCCTAAATCTTTTTTAGAGGCTTGCAGATCAAACTCCCCCAACAACTCCCAATGCTCGGGGCTCAACTCTGTACGCAGCAGCCGAATTTTTTCCATTTTAAAATCCACCAAAAATTCATCCCCTAAATCTTCCACAATGGCTTTCTTCTGAAAAACAGGAATAGAGCCATAAAGAAAACTAATATGTGGAATGAAGGGGTTGACCTGTGTATGCTCAAAAAGATCTTCTGCTTTGGCTCGCAACTCAAAGATAGATTGGCTATTATCGGTTCGAAAAAAAAGACAACGATAAAAATATTCCAAATACTCAATTTGCGTGAGGGCAACCTGCAAAACGGAGGTACTTGCGGCAAGTTCTTCGGTCTTTTGCAAAGCAAGTTTGGGCTGATCTACTATTCCGCTGAGCAGGGTAACATGGGGTTCAAAACTCGGAGTTTGATGCACCGAACTCAATGCTGCAATCAATTGACTCAGTTTGTGATAAGTATCAGAATCGGGCATTAACCAAAGTGTAAGCATAGGACATATTCATTATTAAGCCCTTAAAGATACAAGGAATGTTGGTTCTTCCTACAAAAAATTAAAATTTGCGCTTAATCATAAAATAGAGCAAAGAAGAAGTAAGAAGCATGAGTGAATATTTGAACCAAGATTATTCACTTTTTTGGTCAAAGCACCTAAGAAAATGAGGTGTTTCAGTCTATTTGGGATAGACAAATAAACAAAAAATTACCGAATGAGTAAAAATACGCATTATTCATCACTAAAAAATTGTAAAATAAGCAAAATGTGCATATATTTGTTTTAAACAGAAGTATAAAGGAGAGATAGAAATAACTAAAACACTAAAAAAATCCTTTAAAATCAAATTCTTATGAAAAAGCAAGCCACCAACCGAGAGTATAACTTTCCTGATGCAGATTTGTACGCACAATGTTTAGAACGGATTAAAAATATTCGTAGAGACCTCAAAGAGTTTGAAGAATATGCCTATGGTGAAGCGAAGCTTGAGGATTTTGAAAAACTCGTAAAAGGCTTTGCTGACCTCCCTAGTGATGATGAGCTTTTGGGTGATCAAATGGTGGCTACACAGAAAAAAAATGAGGCTAGAGAGGCTTTAAAAACAGCCATCCGTTCCGTCATGACTCGGGTTGCAAGTAAATACAACCCCAAGTCGGGTCGTTACCGTAAGTTTGGCACCTATAAGATGAATGATATGAGTGATCCTAAACTCCTACTTTGTAGTTTTAGAGTTGTGCGTGTAGGGGAATCGCTACTGCCCTTTTTGGAAGAAACTGGATTAAAACAAGAGCATCTAGACCGAGTTCGACAAGCAAGTAAGGCTTTTGAAAACAGCATTCATATCCAACAGGATAAAGTCTCGGATAGAGATATTGCAGTAGAGAAACGCATTGATATTGGGAATCAGCTTTATCGAGAATTGGTTTTTGTTTGTAATATTGGTAAAGACATTTGGGCAGAAAAGAATAAGGCGAAGTATGAGAATTATACCATATATGAGAGTAATAATGATCAGAAAAAACGCCGAAAAGCGCGCCTAAAGGCAGAGCAAGAAAGCCTTAAAAAATAGCCCGAATCTGCGCACGCCCCACATGTACTATTGCAGCCTCCCCCGTTTTGCGCCCCTCATAACCCAGTGAAAGCTGAATATTGCGGGATAGGGAACGGTCTAGGTTGAGTGTCCAAAGGAAGTTTTGACCATTTTGTAGACCTTCTGTCATGGCAAATTGAACGGGGGTGTTATTTTGACCATCAAAACTAAGGTTGACCCAAGACAAACTGGCACTAATGTTTGTACTTGCTCCACTAATCCGATTATATTTGGCTTCTAGCGTCACATCGTGCAAAACGGCCGTTTCCAATGCATTGATTTGGTTACGACTATCTTTAAAACGATAGCGCATCAATGCTCGGAAAGTAGTTTTGTACATATAAGTGAGCTGTGGCTTAAACTCATAAAAGGCTAAGGCAAAATCCCGTTCGGGAAAAAACTCTGAAGCATTATCTTGTTCACCATAACGCAGCTCTAACTGCCCACGAAACTGTTGCCCGATCTTCCAAGAGGGCAGTATGCGATAATCTGTACGCCTGCGACTATCAAAGCCAATATTTAAAAGAGCTTTGGTTCGAGCATCCGACTGCTGGACTTCCATTCTAAAGTTGGGGGAAGAGCGATTGAGGTACAACACATTTCTAATATTAGATCCTACTGAAACCAAGGCAGTATCCGATACATCTAGGTCAAAAGGGTTGAACGCCATCACCTCTTGGCTAGGGAGGGTTTTTCGCTCAATTCTAAACAAGGATTTGCTAGACAAACGCCCCAACCCGGCCCATTTCGACTTGCGAGCTTTGCCCGTAAAAAAGACTTTGGGGTTTACATCA
>CAZOLU010000011.1:0-4612 GCA_964580485.1 uncultured Saprospiraceae bacterium
TTATAAATTAGCGTAAGTATCCACCAAAAAGAGTGTATTTAGCATCTATTATAATAAACTTTACTTTAAAACTTAAAACATGCAGAAGATGAAGACGCTTTTATGGATGCTGCTGTTGATCCTAGGATTTCAGCTCAATGCTCAAAATTATAGAATTGTTCAAGATTCAACTACAGGTCTTTTTGATTTGAAAACAAATGCCGGTAAATCCCTTAAAAAAGGATTCCTTTATTTGGATTATGCTGGAGCAGGTTATTTTCAAGCATTGACTCAAGAGGGTAAAATTCTCTACTTCAACCAAGATCTCAAAAAGGTAAAACTGGAAGATACTCGTAGGTTTTCTGGCTTTTGTGGAACGGTATCGCATTATGATCTAACCATTAAAAAAGATCAGGATAGTTTTTATGTGATGAAAGATGAAACTTTTTTTGATCACAATAATGAAATAGCTCCTGAATGCATCCTTCGTGTTAGTAGAAAGGAGGTTGATCAGCTCTTTTTTATCAATGGAATGCAGACCTTTAGCTATAATGACAACTATGGTTTAGCAGCCATGCATTATCTCAACCCTCAAATTATTATTTTTAAAAAGGATGGAAAGTATGGGATTTTGGGAAAACATTCTGATGCTATTTATGATAAAATTGAACGCAAAGGGGATCTACTCTTGATGGAAAAAGATGGCTTAGTAGGTTACTGGGAAGTGCAAAAGGAGCCAATTTATACCAAGATAGGTAATTATATCTATCACTTAGCAAAATTTGAAGCCCCCGATGGTCGTAAAGGTTTTGTAGATCTTGAAGGAAAGGAGTATATGATCCCTTAGTTCTGTGTAGAAAATGCAGATCCAATATCAAGGCATAGTAATAGAGCAAAAAGAGGAGTTCTTCCAAGTACGGAAGAACTCCTCTTGCTATGCTTAGCCATTGGTCAGGAGCCTAAAATTGCTCTAGACCAGCAAAGTGAAAATCACCTTCGATCTTAGCATTTTCGTCAGAGTCAGAACCATGCACTGCATTTTCTCCAATGCTAGTTGCATATTTTGCACGAATAGTGCCTTCAGCAGCTTCAGCAGGATTGGTAGATCCAATCAAGGTACGGAAATCTTCAACTGCGTTGTCTTTCTCCAAAATTGCAGCAACGATAGGTCCAGATGTCATAAACTCCACCAATTCGCCAAAGAAAGGACGCTCTTGGTGTACCGCATAAAAACGCTCAGCACCAGCCTTGGTTAGTTGAGTCATTTTCATTGCAACAATACGGAATCCAGCTTCATTGATTTGATTCAAAATAGCACCAATATGACCTGCACGCACAGCATCAGGTTTAATCATTGTTAGCGTTCTGTTACCAGCCATTATTCATAGATTTTTGAATGGAAGAAATAAAGTTAGTAAAACTCCTGCAAAGCTAGTTAAAGTCCTGTAAAATGCAAAAAAAGCTCTGATTAAAACAACCAGAGCTTTTTTATTATAAAACCGTACATATTTATTTCTGAACGATCAATTTATGACTTACGCGCTCATTGGCGGTTTCAATATTCACAATGTACATTCCTGAAGCCAATGCATCAATATTGATTTGCTCCATATTTTTGCCAGGCTGCAAGTAGATATTTTGAGCTGGTAGTACATTTTGCCCTAAGCTATTGAAAATAGAAATCTGTGCATCCATTTCCATTGCCACCTCTATTTCAAGTACTACTTCCGCAGCACCAGCACTAGGGTTGGGGAATACTCGAGAAGCTTCGATCGGACGAGTGATGCTCTCAGTGCCTACGGCCCAGTCTGCAGTGCTAAAGGTCTGCTCTGCAGAGGTATTTGCTGGATTGGTACAAAGATCATAACGAGTCAAAGCCTCTACTTTCCAACGATAGTTTTTGTTAGGCTCTAGATCCAACCACGCCTCATTGTCAAAAACGACAGATTTGTGAGTGTTTCCAATGGTAATCCCATTAAAGACCTCATCTACTGTAACCAAATACATGCTAGCACTATCCACAGCATTCCACTGAAAATGTACAGGAGCATTGGTATATGGAGCAATCGACCCATTTACTGGCCAGGTAACACTTGGTGCAGTGCCATCGGTCATTTCTACTGGGCTAGGAGGTGTATTGAAATGATAGCCTCTGGAAATATTGTCTAATCGCATAGCTTCCTCCTGATTGGGCGTAAATACTTTTGGAGTACAGAAGAAGTAGCTCATGTAATTAAGGCGGATACTTTGGTCTACATTAAACTGAATACTGTCGGGATCAAGCCAACTACCAGTGCTAGTACAATTCCCACCTCCAGAAGCATAATCGGGGGGCGTGTCACAGAAGCCATCTGCTGCCCATTGGCAATTTTCATCACCATTCCCTCTAGCTACTTTTTCTACAGGGCGACCATTGGTTCCCATTTCAGGAGCCTTACCCAAGCCAGCAGAAGCCGTAGGGTAGTCGGTATTTTCCCAACCATTAAAAGTATGGGCCAAGGTGAAAAAGTGTCCCACCTCATGGCTGAGTCCCCAGTCATAAATATCATTCCAAGTAAAAATCCAATCAAAACCAGGTGAATAATAAGCCCCATAAACGGTTCCGGGCTGTGCAGGGCCTGCTACATAAATGTTCATGGCATCCAAGTCCTTGTAAATAGCACGAATATAGTCGGCATTAGGACCATTGATGTAGGATTGGTCGCTATTGAAACGATTGATGCCTTTGAGATAAAACTTGATGTTTTGGCTGGCAAAGTTTTCATTGAAAAAACACATTTGCTCCAACACCCAGTCATCTTTCCGTTGACCAGTTCCATCTGCTTGAGCTGCCATGTGAAACACTACGGGTACCCAGAAGGTGGTATCTCCACTAGCTCGACCTTGTTTAAAAAGCTCAAATTCAGCTTCTAGCAGATCTTTGTTTCGGCGATTTTCAAATAAACGATCCATAATAAGCTCCTGATCGACGGTGCTAACACCACAGGCAGCATGATTGTGTTGTTGTTGTTCTTGAGCAAATACAGATATGCCCGACCAGAACATCAACATAAGTACTAAAGTTAAGCGACTGACCATAACTCAAATATTGATGATTGATAAAATAGAATGACAAAATAAAATTGAGGGAAGTAATAAGGGTGGTATGAACGCAACATGAAACTTACTGTTTACTAATATAGCAAATGTAAAGAAAATATTAAAATTTCCTTAGCAATACTTATCAAAGCATTAATGTAAACGGATGTTGCTGGGCTAAAGGGTTGGTTTTTTATAATTTAATCGCTTTCTGTTTCCATAATTTCAAACATTCGGCTAATTCTTTCTCCATCTTGATCTACAATGCTAATACGATGCTTTCCTACCTCAGGGTAGAGTTCTATTTCATGCATTTCCTTTGTACTTCCTAAGTACTGATCATCTAAATGCCAGAAAATGGTAGTTTTAGGATTGGAGTGTGCCGCTTCGAAAACTGTTCGGCTTCGTTCACCACTGAGGTTTTTAGGAACATAGATTTTCATGTTGTTTAATGGATAAATGAGAGCCATTTTGGGGCGTACTTGGCTTAGGCTAGCTTTACAATCTTCTCGAAAAGGTGGAGGAACCAAGTAGGAGGGGTGTTTGCGTTTGTAAAACCATTCTTGAGCTGGAGGTAGTATAAAATAGGAGTTGGGCTGCATATTGGAGGGCGATTCACAATCAGAATGAACCTGATACTGTAGATCCTTACTCAGTAGAATTTGTTTGTGATAAGGACAAACCTCAGTGCGTGCCCCCGCAAGCGGGGCCCAAATACTATCTATCGTTTCACAATAAGGGCCAGCAATATGCCCCGATTGCCGACAAGTCGTGAGCAAAGTCATCTCATCAAAAGGCTGTTCAAACCATTGTCTAGAAGGGCCTAAGGCGTGAAAAATATCAAAGAGCAACGGTCCAGCAGCTTTTACTCCTACCAAGCCCGGCCGACCTTCTCCATCGGCATTCCCTACCCACACTGCCACCAAATACCGAGGTGTAAGTCCTACGGCCCAGGCATCTCGAAATCCAAAGCTGGTTCCTGTTTTCCAAGCAATTCGACTGGAGGAGACAAAGCTCTCCCAATATCCGTCAGCTCCTGGTCGACCTACCGCCTGCATGGCTTCGAAGCTATGCCATATTGCCGAGGCTTGCAAAGGGTTGTAGCTTTTCAACTCAGGTGTATTGGCCGCCAAGCGGCCTTTAGATCGAGCCTTCAAGAAATTGATTTTCCGAAAGCTCTCTGCTGCATATTTTCCATTGTAGTGCCCAAAATGCTTGAGACTACGCGCCATCCCCCCATAGATGCTCGCCAGATCTTCTAGAGTGGTTTCTGCGCCACCCAAAATTAGGGTAAGTCCATAATGCTCTGGTTTTTGGCTAAGGGTACTCATCCCCATTTCTTTTAATTTGTGGTAAAACCGAGTAACCCCGTACTGCTGCAACATGTGTACGGTGGGAATGTTGAGCGAGCGAGCAATGACATCACTTACCCCCACTGCACCACTGTAGGTCTCATCGTAGTTTTTAGGAACATAGCCACCAAATTGAGAAGGTATATCTGGATAAATGGTATGGGGCAAAAGCTCTCCATCTTGAAGCATGGCTGCCATTAGAA
>CAZOLU010000011.1:4622-23082 GCA_964580485.1 uncultured Saprospiraceae bacterium
ATTAGAATAGGTTTGAGAATACTGCCACTACTTCTTGGTGCTGTAATAATATCTACATCAGCACCATGGGCTTGGCTCGCATGGGGGCTGTTGCCTACATAGGCCAGAACATTGGCAGTTTCTACATCAATAATAAGCGCTGCGGCATTAAAGATCCGATTGCTTTGCATTTGTTGGCTATGCCGGTCTACTATATCGTTGAGTTGTTTTTGCAGGGCGGCATCTAAAGTCGTTTGAATTAGGGCTGTTTTTGGGTTTTTAGGGTTTACGATTGCGCTACGAGCACGTTCAAGAAGATGTGGGGCGAGTCGAGGGAGGGCTTGGGGGCGGTCTGGGAGTTCTTCGAGCTTGGCTAAGCTACAACTTAGCGAGTCGATATGGCCGGCTGCTTGCAGGCGGTCGAGTAGTCGATTGCGTTTGGCTTTGAGCTTTTCTCGGTTTTTACTGAGGTGAATAAGGCTTGGGCTATTGGGTAGTACGGCTAACATGGCTGCTTCTGCCCAAGAGAGTTGATGTGCAGGGCGTGCAAAGTATTTCCATGCAGCAGCATCCAAACCTACTACATTTCCTCCAAAAGGGGCATTAGAAGCATACATATTGAGTATGGAGTCTTTGCTATAACTCCATTCCATTCTTGTAGCCAAGACCATTTCCCAGAGCTTTTCCCATACACTACGTTTGGGGTTATTGCGTGAAAGCCTTATGGTTTGCATACTAATAGTACTGGCCCCACTTACTCGTCGGCCTTGTTGTAAGTTGGAGCGCATCGCTCGCCCCAAAGCCCAAACATCGACACCCCAATGCCTGTAAAAGCGCTTATCTTCGAATGTAAGTAGGGCTTTGGCAAACTTTTCGGGAACCGAGTCGGCTGGAGGAAACCTCCACTGCCCATCATCGGCAATTTTAGCACCCAAAAGCCGACCATCTTTATCAAATAAAACCGTAGAGCAGCTTTTGTTGAATAGTGAGTTCGGCAGACAAAAAATATAGCCTACTAAAAGGAGCACAAGGAAGCCAAGGATGTAGTATCTGCTTCGATATATGCGTTTTCTAATACCTTTAAACATGAATATAGCTTATTGGAAGAAACTAGGCTTCCTTGTAGGACTTAATTGCTCTAATTTAGTCAAAAAAAATCACGAACAACTAAACACATCCCAAAAAACAAAAGGCCGCCGAATATATTCGACAGCCTAATCACATTCCTAACATTTTGTACAGAAGTATTGCAGCTATTTATCGGATGATTAGCGCATCCCCTGTAACTACTGACTAAAATTTTGAGTTTAAGCAGCCACCTATAATTACTTTTATATATTTTCTTCATCTTTTTGTGCTGCTTTTTGTCGAAAAGCCTCGCCTTAGCTAAGGCTAAGCCTGCGTTTTTCTCCGCAATCAACACAAAAATATTTTGAATATATTTATAAAACTAATTACAGTTGACTGCTTATTTTACATTAACACTTAATACAGGTAGACTAGAGTGGTTGGCTAGGCTTTCGGTGATGCTGGGAGAGAGCATTTGGATAAAACCAGATTTACCATGTGTAGTAGTGGCAATTAAATCAATCTCATATTCATGGCTGAATTTAAGAATACCCGATTCCTCATCAAAGGCATTGTAAATATGCATAGCAAAATCATGACCAGGATAGTTTTGAGCAAATTCCTGCATCCGCCCCATACTGTTGCTGCTCACTTCAAAATTATAAGGCATATTCACATAAAGTAAATGAATATTAGCCCCCATAAGCTCAGCCATTTTAAGAATTTTTTCAAAAGCTTGATGTACATCTTTGCGGAAGGTGGAGGCAAAAACAATGTTATCAAACTTTAGCGGCTGAGGTACTTCTTTTACTACAAGCACTGGTGCTTTACTTCTACGTAGAATTTTTTGAGTATTAGAGCCCAAGAAGGCTTCTTTAAATCCACTACTTCCATGTGAACCCATGACAATCAAATCACTTTCATGCTTTTCTGCATGGTTGGTAATTTGCTGAGTAGTGGCTTCCATCCCCAAAAAGGTTTGTACTTTCACTCCTGCTTTGCTGATAGAGGTTTTTAAATCATTGAGCTTTTGTTGAGCCTCTCCTTTTTCCTTTTTTACCTCTTCTGGAACCTCTGCTGCTCCGGCTCTAGATAGATGCATAAAAGCAGGAGAATCAAGGAGGTGTAATAGGTCTAATTGTGCGCCTGTTTTTTCTGCAATAAACTTGGCTACTGCTATGGCAGATGCTGCACATTCAGAAAAATCGGTAGGTACTAAAATCTGTTTCATGATGCTGTGTATTTTGGGCAGTTAAAACTGCTTGTGTACTGATTGTTATTACACAAAACAAGAGAATTTTGGTAAATAAATTACTGATGCGCGTCAATATTTAGATTAACAATACTCAATAGCTCCATTTTATGGTGTTTTAAGTGATTGGTTTTTAGCTCGGGCAATTTCCGCAAAACTACGCTCGCTCAAATGACTTTCTAGCCAACTCAGAATATCAAAGCTTTTTAGGGCTACCCGCTCATAAGGGTCTTTAGCCAGCTCCCGAAAGATATCCCGAAACTTGGTCATGGTAGCCTCAAACTGCTCTTCATCCTTACTCTTGATTAGCTTTTTGATAAAGTCTAAGGTGGTTTCTTCAAAGCGGTGCACCTTTTTCATTTTGGAAATGTAGTTGTAGGTGGTTTTTAATTTATAACTGAGGTAGCGATAGTTTTTCAACTCATAATGATTGGTAAGGTTTAACAACCAGGCATAGGCCAGTAGATCCTCTCGCAATTCAATATGATCTTTTTGTATAAATTTATTGAGCCAGTCGATAGACTCGCTATAATCGCCCATTCCAAAATAAGCATAAGCAATATTGTAGTAGATTTCTACTTTTATAGAAAGGAATCCGATGCTATTGTCATCATCTAATACCTGTTCGGCTTTAGGTACGATGGCGAGGGCTTCTTCAAAATAGCCATTTTGCACATAGTACTGCATCTCTGCATTCGCAACCATAAGTTTTACAGTTTTTCGCAAGGCGGGATGGTCCCCTGCAGGGTAGCGTTTAGGAATCTGCTCGGTGCGTTTCAGATTTTCAAAAAAGGGTTCTTGTTTATTGAGGTAAATGCACGTGAGGAGTAAATTGTAGTGTGCGGGTAAAACATAGCTATTTACATGGCCTTCAAAGATCACAGGATTGGCATGAATTAAATCGACAAAAGCCTGGCTAGCTTGATAGCATTTGGGGTAGTCGTACTGCATTTCGTAGATCTTGCTCATAATGTTGTAGTAAGTACCTTTTGCTGTGATACTTTGGGCATGTTCTACACTGCTCAGTAATGGGTTTTTTAGAAATTCTTGTGCTAACTTTACGTTTTCTTCTTGTCGGGTTGCACCTTCTTTCAAGCTCATATTAAAAAGCTGATAAGCGAGCTGGCGATAGGCGGTGAGATTACTGTCTTTTTCTAATCCCTCTTGGGCAAAGTGGTAGGCTTGGTATAGCCATTCTTCCTTGTTTTTAGAGTCGGTACTGAGATGTGCGAGCTTAATTTCCCAAAATGCCAATTCAGAGTATTTATGAAATAACTCGGATTTCTGCATGATTTTACGGGCTTTTTTTACCAACTTTTTGCAAAGATCTCCCAAACGGCGTTGGTATAAAACTTCAATATCTGTCATCAACTCATTGAGCTCTATGTATTTTGAGGATTCCGAATGGTAGGCTCTCAAACTTTTTAAAACATTTTTGATGAGGTAATTTTTAGCTACGGAAAACTGCTTGGTAAAGCCCTTGTTTTTAAATTGTGCTTTGATTTGATCCTCATCATATTCATCCATAGCATCCATAGCATCAAAAAGCAACATATAAGATTGATTACCGCCATATTTGCCATAATACTTCTTGAAATAGCCTTTTTCAGAAACAGAAAGTGATTTAATCAATTGATGAAGGTGATATTTTTGACTCATAACTAAGGTGTTGTGAGGTTAGCATTTTGAAAATGGCATTCAAAATATAACTTTTTACACATATTTCTTAATTTTTAGCGCTTTAAAATTAAATGCGCTCTGTAGAGGAAATAGCCATTTCAACTGTATTCTTAGATGAGCTATACCATTAGAAGCTTAAATAAATAGTGGGAGATTGCCGGTGTCCTCTTTATATAAAATAAATCTGAATGCTAAGTTTAGAATATGCTTAATGTCAAATTATATTATAAGTTATGTGAATTACTGTACTTCAGCAGCACCTGTTCGATCTGTGACTTCAAAAAGGGTTTAGAAATATAGTCGTTCATTCCGGCGGCTAGGCAATTTTCCCTTACCCCTTTCATGGCATTGGCCGTTAATGCTATAATAGGAGTAGTAGAGGAGCTCTTAAATAATCGGATTTGGCG
The DNA here is from genome assembly GCA_964580485.1 of uncultured Saprospiraceae bacterium. Lineage (GTDB taxonomy): Bacteria > Bacteroidota > Bacteroidia > Chitinophagales > Saprospiraceae > Saprospira. Next base: position 9,009 of record CAZOLU010000011.1, read on the forward strand.
GGTCGCTTCAAAACCATCCATCTCAGGCATCTGAATGTCCATAAAAACCAGATCAACTTCGCCCTTTTTGCATTGTTCAACTGCTTCTACACCATTATAAGCTTCTATAATATTGAAGAGGCCTAGTTTTTTTAAGATTTGTTTGAGTAAGAGCATATTCACCTTGTTGTCTTCTGCAATAAGTATCTTAATTTGGGGTGAAAATGGTTGTTTGAGCTGCTCCTCTGTTTTAGTGACATCCATTTGTTTTACTTTTCGCTGACGCTGCAATAATTTTAAGAGGTCACTTTCAACAATGGGTTTTAATAGATGTAAGTTAGGGGTATTTTCTGATTGTATTTCCAACTCCTCTTTATAAAGCATTACGATGCAGTTATTCTGAGACTTGTAGAATTCTAAATGATTGGTTTCGAATTGGTGATCTATTAGAATATAATTCCATTTTTGGATCTGCCAAATTTGATTTAACTGTTCAGGTTGCGTACAAGCATAAACTTTGGCACCATAATTCTTTAAAATACGGACTAAGTACTGCATACGTCCCATGTTGTTTTCTACTACAAGTATGTACTGATCTTTCAGAAATGGCTTGGGGTGGGGCTGAGGTTGATAAGGCAGGCTTAAATGTAGACTAAAAGTACTTCCTAAGCCTAGGGTGCTCTCTACACTGAGTCCCCCACCCATGAGTTCGGCGAGCCGCTCAGAAATAGATAGACCTAACCCAGTACCACCATATAATCGAGAGGTAGAACTATCTGCTTGAGTGAATGCTTCAAAAATATGGTGAAGCTTTTCTTCCTCTATTCCTAAACCAGTATCTGTTACATGAAAAGATAAAGCGATTTGATCTGGGGATCTAATTTCCTGTTGTGGAACAATCTTGAGGATTACTTCTCCCTTTTCCGTAAACTTTACAGCATTACTTAAAAAGTTGAGTAGGACTTGACGGATTCTCAAACTGTCTCCATGAAGTTGTTGTGGTACATCTGAACTTATTTCAAAACGTAAATCAATCCCTTTTTCATAAAATCGGCTACTTATAATGTTCCGAATTTCGCCTAAAAGATCATCAAGCATAAAAGGATGTTGGTTCAGCTCTAACTTTTGTGCTTCAATTTTTGAGAAATCTAAAAGATCATTGATGATTTCTAAAAGAGAATAGGCCGAGTGATGTACATTCTCCAGATAGCTACGATGAATAGGGCTGATCTTGGAGGAAGATAGTGCCAATTCTGTTAGCCCAATGATCCCGTTCATAGGTGTTCTAATCTCATGAGAAATATTGGCAAGGAAAATACTTTTGGCTTGATTGGCAGCTTCTGCATGTTCTTTGGCCCGCTTTAAGGCCCGATTAAGCTCTTCTAGCTGTTGGTTTTGTGCTTGAAGACTACGCTCTACTTTTTTTTGATCTGCATACATGAGCATTTGTACTACCTGATCTGCAATTTCTCGAGCAAAGGTAATTTCATCATCTTGCCATAACCTGGGCTCACCTACATGCTCATAACAAATCACCCCCTTAATCTCACCCCTAAGTCTAAACACCGTGTCCAGCAAGGCTCCAACATTTTGCGGTCGGAGATAAACCTCCCTAAGCTCTGCCATGCGAGGATCTGATAAAGTATCGTCTATATTTAGTGGTAAGTCCGATTTTAGAGATTCGATATAAGTAGGATAATCACTGATTTTGAGCTGGAAAGGACTGCTATGTTTGTCGATTGATCGATTGTAATGATCTACGGTATAAAATAGGTTCTTAGGAAAATCAAAAAACCAAACTCCCACACGCTCTACCTCAAGAGCCTCTGCAACCTGCTCTGTAAAAACCCTAATTGCTTGCTCAACATCTCCATTGACTACTGCAGGGTGCGTAGATAATATTGAAATAGCACGTTGCTGTCGAGCAAGACGTTTGAGTCTGGCCTCTTGTTGCAGCTGTAATTTTTTAGATGCACTAATGTCATAAATCTGAAAATATACACCAGATTTCGATTGATCGGTAGGTGGTTTTAAGAGGAGACTAATTTGCCAATAGGTGTCTTCATAAAGGGGAGATTTAATCTGAAATTGATGTAAGGTAAGGCTGTTCAGCTCTATGCGATTGATCTCCTTTTGAATATATGTTTTGAAAAATTGGCTATATCGCTTGCAGAGTTTGTAATCATCTACCAAACCAGCTTCCTCGTACTTCTTAGACCAAACAAATTTCACCTCTCCCTCATAGCTCGCATATACCAAAATAGTATTGGATTGAGCAATTTGGAGAAAGGAACGAGTAATCCAATATAGATCTTGAATACTAAAGTCATATATGGTATTGTATAACTTATTGATTACCTGTTCTAATTGAGCTTTTCTAAGCCGATATTCTGGATTTAGGTCAATCAAACAGAGCAATTGGTCCTTTCTGTTTTTCCAAACTTTGAGAAAGATATACGCATCACAAAGTGCACAATACATCTCTTGTTCAACTTCACAGCCTTCAAGGTAGGCTTTGCTTAGTGCGGTAGTCCAGTCTTTAAAGATGCCTCTTTTTTCCAAAATAGCTCTGTGATAAGCTATGGATTGCCCAATTGCAATACTATTGGAATCAAGATTCAAAATTTCAATCAAGGGGGGACTATGGTCTTCAAAGATAAAAGAAAGCTCCTTTGGCGATGAGGGCTGTGTAGAGACAGAGAACTGTGCAAAGGCTAACATAATAGTGATTGAAATTAGGTTAGGATAATCTACGAAGATCCTGCATTAAAAACTTGTATGTCAAATATAACAAATTAAGTAAGAATATTTATATTTTTGATTTTAGCCTGAGAAATCAAGGTTCTTGGCATTTCTTAGGTCATTTGCAACAATAAAACTAAAACTATGAAACCTATCACCTCCTTGCTTACATTTTGGATGCTAATGAACTTTTGGGGCATTGTTCAAAGTCAATCCTACACTATGTATCGAATTGGAAATAGCCAAGATAGTCTTAGCTCGGCAAGAGGTGGGCTTTGTTTGATGGGTGGGGCTAGTGAGCATGATGAAGCGATGCGCTGGTTTTTGCAAGCCGCCCAAGGCGGCGATATCCTTGTGTTGCGCACAAGTGGCAGCGATGGCTACCACAATTATATGTACAATCAATTAGGCGTAACCCTCAACTCTGTAACTACTATTGTATGTCATAATGCCAACTGTGCGAATGAGGCAACGCTACACCAAAAAATTCAGGAGGCCGAGGGCATTTGGTTTGCAGGAGGAGATCAATGGGATTATATCAGCTATTGGCGCAATACAGCAGTAGACAGCCTAATCAACCTAGCTATTCAACAGCGAAATATAGTAGTAGGAGGAACTAGTGCAGGTATGGCCATACAAGGAGGCTATTATTTCAGTGCAGAAAATGGAACTGTCACTTCCACCACAGCATTAGTTGATCCTTTTGGCAATAGTGTTACAGTAGATTCCGCTGCGTTTATGCAGCACAACTATATGAAAAATGTGATTACTGATACTCATTTTGATAATCCAGATCGACGAGGGCGCTTGGTTACTTTCTTGGCTAGAATGCAACAAATGATGGGAAGCAATTGGCCTAGAGCGATTGCTTGTGATGAATATACGGCGGTATGCATTGATAGTAATGGAATAGCAAGGGTATTTGGGGATGCTCCTAGCTACAATGACTATGCTTATTTTGTAACACCTCAATGCTTGGGACCTGAACAATTGCAGACAGGACAAAATTTGCATTGGTGGAGAGATAGTATGGCTCTAACCGTCTATCGTATCAATGGGGATCAAGCAGGAACTAAAAGTTTTGATATAGCCAACTGGCAGCCAGTACAAGGGGGGGAACGCTTGTCTTGGGCGGTCAACCAAGGCAATTTTATCGAGTGGCAAAATCCCAATGCCGTGGTAGGCTGCCTCACCCCAACAGATCTCGAAGCTCCCAAAGCCGATATTCAGGTATATCCCAACCCTTGTCAACATACACTCTATATTCCCCAGCCACTAAAAGCTGTTCAACGGTATCAAATTCTAAACCTACAAGGACAATTGTGCAAAACTTGGGAGTCGGAAGAAGCATTGCAAAAAGTGGATGTACAAGAACTCCCCAATGGAATTTATTTCTTAAAAATGCAAACGCCAAATACATCATTTAGCCTGAAATTTGTCAAACAGCTATAGCTTATGTCGAATAAAAACTTGATTATAGAAGAACGTGCCGCCAGTATTGGCAACTTTTTGGTAGGGCGACTTCTACCTTTCCGGAGAAAGAGAATGGTAGGACCTTTTATTTTTGTAGACCACATGGGGCCTGCGACTATTGGTTCAGGGAATTATATGTATGTAGGGCAGCACCCCCATATAGGGCTATCGACACTCACTTATTTGTACGAAGGGGAAATTCTACACCAAGACAGCATAGGCACTTCACAGCTCATTAAAGCAGGTGCGGTCAATTGGATGACGGCAGGCAGTGCTGTAGTACATACCGAACAAACCCCAGAACAACTCAAGGATGGAAAAGAACATCAGGTACATGGTTATCAGATTTGGGTAGCCTTGCCTAAGGAATTGGAGGATATGGCACCAGAGTTTCACCATATTCCTCAGGAGGATTTGCCCGTATGGGAGGAAGATGGGGTGTTGTATACGCTAATTGCAGGAAAAGCTTATCAGCGAGAATCACCTGTACCCGTGCAGTCTGAGTTGTTTATGTTGCGTTTGGATACTGCCATAGATACAGATTTACATACTGGTGACAATGTATATGGTGAGATTGGAATTTGTGTAGTAGAGGGCTATGTGGAGGTCAATCGACACCGTTTTGGGAAGGGCAATCTTTTGGTGTCTAATGCCATAGATCAGTGTGGCTTTAAAATTTACAAGGATAGTTCGGTACTGCTTTTTGGCGGGTATCCATTTGAGGAGGAAAGATACATCGACTGGAATTTTGTTTCTAGTGATCGGGAAAAAATTGAAGCGGCTAAACAACGCTGGCAAAATCGGGAATTTAAAATGGTGGAAGGAGATGATTCTTATGTCCCTCTGCCTATTCGTTAATAATCATGTTATTTTAATCTATTTAAATTTAAAAATTAAATAATCTTAAACCAATGGAAGAATTTATTAAAAAACTAATTGAACAAGCAGCGGTCTATGCGCCCAAAGTCTTAGGAGCGATAGCTACTTTGGTGATTGGACTGATTATTATTGGAGCATTAACCAATATGATTGGGAAAATTATGAAACGCCAAAAGGTAGATGCCTCCTTGGCTCCATTCCTAAAATCTTTAGTGAATGCCTTACTCAAAGTGATGTTGGTGATTAGTGTGGCTTCGATTTTAGGGATAGAAATGACCTCTTTTATAGCAGTACTGGGTGCTGCGGGATTGGCTGTGGGTATGGCCTTGTCGGGTACTTTGCAAAACTTTGCTGGCGGGGTTATGATTTTGTTGTTTAAACCTTTCAAAGTAGGAGATTTGATCGAGGCTCAAGGTTTTAAAGGAATCGTTACGGAAATTCAGATTTTTACAACTACGATTGCTAGCCCTGCTGGGCGACGCAATATCGTAGCCAACAGCAGCTTGGCCAATGGTGCAGTCACCAATTTTACAGAGAACGGACAGATTTGTGTAGAATGGGAGTTTGGGATTGCTTATGGAGATAGTACTGCCAAGGCTAGAGAGGTGTTGATGCAGTTAATCAATGAAGATGATCGTATTTTGAGAGGAGAAAAAGCAGTCAGTGAGCCTTCTATTGCCGTTTCTGCCTTGGCCGATAGCTCCGTCAATTTTACGGTACGGGTTTGGTCAACCGTAGATGATTATTGGGGCATTTATCTTGATATGATAGAAAATGTATACAACCGATTCAACCAAGAAGGGTTAAACATTCCTTTCCCTCAAATGGATGTGCACCTACATCAGACGAAATAAATAGACAAGGCTGTCGGGTTCTTTTTAACTCGACAGCTTATTTTTTAATCATTACTTATCCTCTTGCAGGCAACTTTTACAAAAAATATCCTGCCCCGTTTTGGTGTTTTCGGACTTTAGGAGTTCATACTGCTTAACTTTTAGATCTTGTTTTTGTAGTAAAGGGAGTGTATAACTTGCTGTTCCCCAAAGAGCGAATACTATAATCAATAAATAGCTGCCAAATTGCCATTTTTTAGCTTTTCTGGGTTCTTGAATCAGATGCAAGACCCGTTTTTTGAGTAAACTTTGGGCAAAAGCAAGTGTAAAACTAAAGCTAGGTTTTGTTTGTTGTGCTTTGACTTTGAGTAAAAGCTTGGCATACTGTTTTGTACTACCTAGCTGTTGAGCAGCAAACTCATCTGCGACAAACTCATTAAGCCGGCGAAATTCCTGTAAAAAACGATAAAAAACTGGAGACATCCACCAACCTAGCTTAAAGATTTGTAAAAGCATTTGTTGCCAGCTATCTTTTTGGCGAAGATGTGCAATTTCATGCAAAATTGCAGCTTCTCGTTCTTCCAAGCTCAACTCATCTAAGACAGGAGACCAAACAATATAATGCCGCCAAAGGGTGAATGCACTAAGGGGTAATTGCGTCTTAGTATTGGGGTACAACAAATAATAAGTAATGCCATGAAACTCCTGTTGGATACGATAGCCCGTTATAGTGATATAGAGCAAAAAGCCAAGTTTAATTAAAAACTCCAACAAAAAGATAAAGGCCGTAAAACCCAAAATAATTAGTAGCGGAATACGCGCCTTGAGTAAAAAATTGTAAAATGGATCTTGCTGAAACGTAATGAGATTAGCCTTTTGCACTACCTCACAATCACACATATCTGCACTGTTTGCAGCTTGGTCATAACAGTTTTGTAAGGATTTGTCCTGAATATCTACTACGTTCCATGCATTGTATTCGTCATACAAAAATAACTCTTTCCCTGCTAGTGCATCACTGTAATGCGGAATACTAGGTATGATGGCAGGAATAATCCAACTTAAAATGAGAATCAGCATCAATGCAAATTTGCACTGCGCCGCACTAAGTCGCTTGTTGAGCCAAAAAAAGTACAAAGCTGCACCTACTAATGACAGTATGGTAGATAAAAAAAGATAATTGAGCATGATGAATTTGAAAGGAGCTTTAAAATTCAGAGGATAAATACACAAAAACGAGCAGTGATTGCTTAGAGGTTGTCCAGCATTTTCCTCAACTCATCCAACTCTTCCTCAGATACAGATTCATTATCCATTAAAGTGGAAAGTAAAGAGCTTACAGAGCCTGAAAATACTTTCTGAACTGCATTGTCCAGAAAACGCTGTTGGTATTCTTCTTTGCTAATTAAGGGGAAATATTGGTGTGCACGCCCATGCGACTCATGGCTGATGAATCCCTTTTTTTTATCCTGCAAAATCCGAACAATGGTCGATACTGTATTGTAAGCAGGCTTCGACTCATCGGGCCAATGTTCTAGGATATCTTTCACAAAAGCACGTTCCAATTTCCACAGTACATCCATAACTTTGAGTTCCAGTGGAGTTAAAATTGGTAAGTTTTTCATAAACAACTTATTTTAAACAAAAATTGAGCTAATTAAATGGCAACAAGAATACTGCCAAGCTCTTGAAGTTTTACAACTAAACTTTAAGTTAAGTAAAAAAACACTGAAAATCTAAATTTTGGCTTGAAATTAACTACGGCGCAGAGCCTTTTTATCTTTATTCAAAAACAGCGACCATCGAAGTGCACTTCGATGGTCGCTCTGCAAACTTGCATGTAAGCTAGTCTTAAAGAGGGTTTGCAGGTACCTTAGCAGCTTGGGGTTGTAGTACTTTTACTTGCAATTCATTTCTACCCAAAGCTTTGAGGGTTTGAAAATGTGAGCGTGCTGCGGCCCAGAAGGTTTTGTATTCATTGTATTCTACACCAAATTCTTCTGCAGTTTTCTTGACGATCTTTGCGACTTCGGGGTAGTGAACATGACAGATATTGGGAAATAGGTGATGCTCTACCTGAAAGTTGAGTCCCCCTACATACCAAGAAATCAATTTATTTTTGCGAGCAAAGTTGGCCGTAGTTGCCAATTGGTGCAAAGCCCATACATTTTCCACATTCCCTTCTTGGTTAGGTTGAAAGTGATCGGTGATTTTTACGACATGCGCCAATTGGAAAACCATCGTCATGATTAACCCAGCGACATAATGCATCAGCAAAAAGCCAAGCAAGAGGAAGTACCAACTGTAACTGGTTAATACAATAGGTAAGACAAAAAATACGCCCCAATAGACAATTTTAGTCACAGTCAAAATAATATACTCGGTCACTATATTCCGTCCCATATCTTCTACACGCCCTTCTTTATCATAATTAGCTAGTGCAATGAAATCTTTCCAAAGGATCCAGGCATAAGTTGCAAATCCATAAAGTACAATTGCATAAATATGCTGGTAGCGATGATACTTTTTCAATTTTCCATCTGGAGATAGACGTAAAAATGGCTTATCTTCAATATCTTCATCCATGCCATAGATATTGGTATAGGTATGGTGCATTACGTTGTGCTGTACCTGCCAGTTGAAGGCATTTCCTCCGATGAGGTTCATGGTGTAGGCCATCGTTTTATTAACTAGAGGGTATTTGGAATAGGAGCCATGGTTTGCATCATGCATTACACTCATCCCAATACCAACCAAGCCAATCCCCATGACAACATACATGAGAAATACGGCCCAAAGAGGAAGGATGTTCAATAAAATCAATACAAAAGGGGCTAAATAAATCGTAAGCATTGCGATGGTCTTACTGTACATTCGCCAATCGCCATTACGAGAAATATTATTAGCACGGAAGTACCCATTCACGCGATTGCGGAGGGTTTGGAAAAACTTTTCTTTGTCGGGCAAAGAAAAACGAACAACTTTTTTCATAAAAAAACTTTGAAAACTAAATCTGTGTAAGAGTGGAGATGACACAGATCATAAATAAAATTAACGGGTTTATACTCCAATATAGGACAAATGTTGAGTTTTAGGAAGGACTCTTTCCCAATAATGACTAAAATCACCTTTTTTACCCCTATTGCTAATAGCAGTTTTAAGTGAAATTCTTTCAGTTTTTCAACACATTTGCACTAATCTTTTTATTATAAGGGCTTTATAACAGTAGGTAAAAGCTGAAAAAATAAAAAAATATTCAAGCAACTGTTTTATTTTATTATCTTACCATGTATTATCCTTTTTTCTAAAACTCAAGAGTACTTATGTCAATCAAAACCATTAAAACGAGTTGTGCTATCGCAGAATTATTATCTAATGGGATACTCAAGGTCACCTATCAAACTGATTTGAATGTTTTGGAGCAATTGCAAGAACATGTACAACAATTAAAGTCAGCTTTTTTTGAAGGAGAAAAATTGTTAATTTTGTCTGATATTCGAGTTAATCCAAAATCGACAAAAGCTACACGAGATTATTTGGCTAGTGAAGAACCAGCATCCCTTATTCAAGCCAATGCATTGCTTGTAGCTTCAGGATTGTCAAAGATTAGTGGAAATATATTTTTAAGTTTTAGTCGACCTGCTTTTCCTATACGGATGTTTACCACTGAGGAAAAGGCTATTACTTGGTTGTTGAAAGCATAGAGGGGAGTAGACATACTCTTAATATAAATATTGAATCAACCTTTTATAAGGTGAATATAAAGTAGAGTTGCATGAGTGTTAAATTGTTGAAGGCAGAGGCTCAAGCCAATTTTTTGCGCTATCGCCCAGGACAAAAACGTGGGCATTACGAAAGCTATTTTATTCGGGCCAACCATCCTACTCAGGCTAGAGCCTTCTGGATTCGCTATACCTTGTTTTCCCCTAAAGCTGCTCCAGAATTGGCAATGGGGGAGCTCTGGGCGGTTTATTTTGATCAGCGTTTTGGTACAAAGGCTGCCAAAGCCGAGTTTCCGCTAGCTCAGTGCCAACTATCGGATCTTCATTTTGCACTAAAAATAGGCTTTGAGAGCTATATCAATAGTGTGGAAGCCAAGGGACAAGCAATGGACATTGAATGGGATTTGCAGTATCGCTCGGAAAGTAAGCCGCTTTTTTTTCTCCCCCTACATTTTTATGAATTGCCTTTCCCTAAAGCCAAATCTTTAGTGCCTCAGCCTTTTGCTTTTTTTGATGGAACGCTAAAGGTTGCTGGAGAGCCCATTCAAATCGAAAATTGGCGAGGTAGCCAAAACCACAATTGGGGAGAAAAGCATACCGACTACTATGCATGGGGACAGGTGGCAGGCTTTGATAATGCTCCGGATTCCTTTTTGGAGTTGATTACTGCTAAAATCAAGCTAGGGCCAATCAAAACCCCTTTTATGACCATTCTGGTGCTGCGCCATAAGGGGAAAGAATATCGCCTCAACCAAATCAAGCACTGGATCTCATCCAAGGCCAAATTCAAATACTTCAAGTGGAAATTTGAAGCAGAAAATCAATCTGTGAAAATCCGAGGAAGTATCTTTGCACCACAGGAGCTTTTTGCTGGCCTACGCTATCCCAATCCTCCAGGTGGTGAGAAGTATTGCCTGAATACCAAACTTGCGGCCTGCGAAATTACAATTCAAGAAAAATCAAAATTAGGCCTCCGAGAAGATTTACATACCGAATACGGAGCCGCCTTCGAAATATTAACCGATGATAAACAAAGCCATGGAGTGGAAATCTTATTTTAACAACAAACAGGGGAAAACCCAGCTCAAAGGAAAGCTGGTATTGATCACAGGAGCTGCTCAAGGTATTGGGCTACATACTGCTGCTCAATTTGCAGATGCTGGGTCCAATTTAATTTTAACGGATATCAATAAGGAAAAATTGGGAGAAGCTCGACGACGGCTGAGCAAAAAGGGGGTTCGAATTGATACCTATGTAGTAGACGTTGCAGATAAAGATGCTGTAGCTAGCTTGGCTCAAGAAGTGTTAGCAAAACATGGAAAGTTAGATATTCTCATCAACAATGCTGGGATAGGGCATCATGATGAACTAGAAGATACCGAGCTTTCTACCTGGGAAAAATTACTCAATGTAAATCTCTGGGGACCACTTTACCACATCTACGCATTTCTTCCCACAATGAAAGAAGCTGGGGCAGGACATATAGTGAATGTATCTAGTGGGCAGGCCTTTTTCCGATTGCCTACTTGGGGGGCTTATGCTGCTATTAAACTAGCCATGGGGGTCATTAGCGAAATTATGCATTATGAATTAAAACGCTATGGGATTCGGGTAACTACGGTATATCCCTATATGGTCAATACTGGGTTTTATAATGATGTAGAAACCGACTCTCTAGGTAGTCGATTATCTATGGCGCTATTGCCTTTATATTCTCAAAAACCAGAAACCGTAGCAAAAATTATATTTAAGGCTGTATTGCGTAAAAAACGCATCGAAATGGTGAATCCATTGAATACTATGGCAAAATATATGCATAGCATCCCTGCGCTGTCTGATGTGATGAACCGAGCGATTACTTTTGTGTTGAGTGATACCAATGCCAAAAATCTGGAACAAATCCCTGGTTTGAAACCGCTCTTATCCTTTTTGATGCAAGCAAGTATGCAACTTCAAAGCTATGCCGGACAGGTTGGATTTCAGATGGATGAACTGATGCAAGGAGAACATGAGTTTGAAGCAGATTACGGAGTAGAGGGCAAACAACCCATGCATTTTAATGTAACCTGGGGAACTAGCCAACTCCTAGAATGGCTGAATCCTTTTTCAGAGAGCTTTATGCTCAACGATTTGGAAGGAACGGTCACTATCGGAGGTTTGTGCGAGGATGCCCCTTGCCAAGGAACCCTGGCCTTGCAATACTTTAGCAAACAAAAAATTCGCTACACCTTCGAATTTGAAGTAGAGGGGCAGCGCTACGAGTTTATTGGCGAAAAGCGAAATATCTACCCTTGGAATTTACCCTATTCTCATACTTGCTGCTTTGGGGAGTTGCGCCTGAAGGAAAGCGGAGATTTGGTGTCGACCTCTATTACACACTTCAAGTTAGATACGCTACCTGCATTTATCAAAAGTTTTCAACTGCGTAGGTAGAAAATATGGAGTTCAGTAAGACTTTCAAAAAAAACTGAAAGTTTTACTGACTTTTTTTTGATTTTGCTGTTAGGGATAAGGACAGACAGTTTAGTATAATTTCTATGCTTTTTTGTATTAACCCAACAGCACTATGTACATTCGTTATCCTAGAGTAGTTATTGCCTTTTTTCTAGTCTTTGCAGCAGTAGGTATTTTTGCAGCAGTCAATCGCTTGCAGTTTAGCTTTAATTTTGAAGATTTCTTTCCGACGGGTGATCCTGATCTGGAGTTTTATAATACTTTTAAAGAGAAGTTTGAGCCCGATGACAACTTTTTGCTTGTTGCGATTCATCAAGAGTCAGGGGTTTTTGAGGAGAAGTTTCTAAAAGACGTTCAACAATTTACGTTCAAAATCAGGGATGTCGAATTTCCACTATCCAAAGTCTCTGCTAGCCGATGGGAGGAGGGCAAAACCCTATTTCGAGATACTCTCGACAATGGTAAAATTGCTTACCGAGCCAAGCCCGTAGTGAGCGCACAGTCGCTTTTGCAAGTAGAATATCCGCTCAAAACTCCATTCTCTTTTACAACAATTCCTGCGGTACACCTAGACCAACCCGAAAAGTATGAGGAAGATAAAAAGCGCATTTTAGGAGATGAACGCTTGGTCAATAGTTTTATCTCTGCGGATGCCAAAACCTTGGTGGTGGTTCTTAAAACCATTGACAATATACAGCAAGAGCCCGCCGAAAAGTTTATTGCGGCATTACATGAGACCATTCAGCCTTTCGATTTTGAAGAATATCATCTGCTAGGGCGGGCCAATTTTCAGACCGAACTTGTGAAGATGCAGATTTACGAGTTTGGCTTATCTACTGTGGTTTCCCTGATTTTAGTTACGCTGATTATGTGGCTTATTTTTAGACGCTTTTGGGGCGTGGTGATCTCACTATCTTCTATCGCCTTGGGCTTGCTGATTTTTGTGGGGGTATTGGGGATTTTGGGTCGGGAATTAGATACAATGGCATTGCTCTATCCCATCATTATGATTATTGTGGGAACCTCTGATGTGGTGCATGTCATGTCTAAGTATGTAGATGAACTCATCAAGGGGGAATCCAAGATGGATGCAATTAAGACCACTATCAAAGAAATTGGGATGTCTGTTTTTCTCACTTCTTTTACCACCTCCATAGGTTTCCTTTCACTGATGGCAAGTCGGCTGGAGCCGATCCGAAATTTTGGTTTGAATGCGGCTATTGGAGTGATGCTAGCTTATGGTACCGTCATCATTTTTACTACTTCGGTGCTCACGCTATTTCGTAAAGATCAAATCATCAAAATTAGAGATAATGCAGTGGCCAACAACTATTGGCATCGTATTTTTGATTGGATTCACAACTATACGGAAAAACGCCCCAGTAGAGTAGTACTTGCCATTGCAGCATTGGTACTCGTTGGTTGTTTAGGGTTGAGTAAGATTAACACCAATACACAGATTGAGAAAATACTCCCCATAGGCGCAAAGGTTACTGAAGACTTTTACTTTTTCGAGCAGCATTTTAGTGGTTTCCGACCTTTTGAGGTGGCGGTAATGGCTCAAAGTGATCATAGTATTAAAGATTTTGAAGTGGTACAGGCGATGGCTAAGGTAGAGGATTTTTTACAAGAATTTCCTGCCATTCGCTCTACCTCTTCCATCACTTGGCTGTATAAAAGCTTGAATCAGGCATTTCATGGCAATAGATCTAGTTATTTCAAAATGCCGGAAGATGCTCAAAAGTTTGAGGAGTACCAACAACTAGCCATGCAAATGGGGGGCAATAATAAAAATATGGGAATGTTGGTGAGCCAAGATCAAAAATATGCTCGAATCTCTGCACGTTTACTCGATGTCGGGGCCGACAGTATCAAGGTGATGAAAAAGCAAATTCAGGATTTCATCGCAACCGAAGTAGATAGCAACTTGGTACAGTTTCGGCAAACGGGTACGGGGGTCATTGTGGATAAAAACTCGGAATATGTACGAGA